>CAZCEL010000208.1:0-8081 GCA_964497175.1 uncultured Bifidobacteriaceae bacterium | reverse complement strand
TTTTTTCATTACGTTTTTTTTCTTTGGATCGTTTCGAATTTTTATCCGAGAATTCGTCAAAGCGCTGCGCACCTACGCCGAATCCATGGAAGAACAGATCAAAATGATCCAAATGCAAAAAAGCCGGGAAGCCGAGTTGTCAGGCCCAGCCCGGCCGCGAGCGACGCGGCCATGTCGCGCGCGGCAGCCTGCGCATCGGGAACCAGAACGAGGCCGGCGCCTCCGATCGCCATCAGCAGGGCGAGCGACGCCAACTGCCAGCCGCGCGGCCATGTGAACCACGCTCGCTCGTACCAGGGCCTCAGCGACCATTCCTGAATCGCTGCCATGACTCGCGGCACGAGCGTCCGCGGCGCCCGCGGAAGCGGGAGCCGGCCGAGCTCCCTGTCTACGAGGGTGCCGAGATCAACAAGCGGCATGGCCGCGTGACAGCTGCTCTCGCAAGGCTGTCCGCCCTCGGTGGATGTCGGTCTTGACCTTGCCAAGCGACACGCCCAGCGCGCTCGCGATGTCCTGGTAGCTCATGTCCTCGAAGTGAAACAGCACGAGCGGCACACGCTGGTGGTGCGGGAGCCGGCGGAGCGCTCGCTCCAAACGCTCCATCTCTTCCACCCGCGCCATTTCGCCGGGAACGGACGTGGACGGCGATGCGATCTGACCCTCGTACGTGTCATCGGAGTCCCTGGCGCCTGGCGCGTCCATCTCGCTGAACAGACGCCACCGCGCACGGTACCGGGACAGGTGATTGAGACACGCATTCCTCGTCGCTGTCTTGAGCCATCCGGCCGCCAAGGGACCAGGACCTGCCGGCCCGAAGCACTGGAACGCTTTCAGGAAGACCGATTGCGCCACGTCTTCCGCATCGGCCGGGCTGCCGAGCAGCCGGACGGCCGTACCAAAGACCAGATCCTGGTACTGGCGGACGAAGGCCTCAAACTGGTCGTCGCCGGTCATGGCCGGGACGTCGCCCGCCAGCGGTCACTGCACCGATAAACCCGCACGGTGGGAAAAAGTTTCAGCAGTGCAGGATAGCGCGTCGCTCCCCCTGATGCGGCCAGTCGCTGGCAATGGCGACACCAGCGATCCCGGCCCGCCGTGGCTCGCCGCGGATGCGGAGCAGACCTCCGGGAGTGAGTTGGCCGTCACCGACGCCAGCGAACTGTCCCCGACGCGCGTAACCGCGCACATCACCGTCCGCGACGATCCCCGCCAGGCCACGATTGAACGGATCCGCGGTGCCATGGCCCAGGCGCGGACCGCGGGCCAGCCATTGATCGCCAGCACGGCGCGCCATTGGGTGGGCGGCCAGCGCCTGGCGCGCGACGGCACCGTCGTGACGCTCGACCAGACCTGGCTCGAGGCGGACACGACCCGGAGGGTCTATCGCGTCGCGGCCAGCGCGCGGACGCGCGCTTGGTCAGGATCGATGGCGCCAAGGCTCCGGACGATGTCGAAGCGTCCGTTGCGAGCCTGGGCGATGTACATGTTCATGCGGACATGATGCTGTCCGGGGACCATCGACGCGGGTCCGCCCGGTCCTTCGGCAATCCGGGCGTGGTCGAGCGCGGCGATCACCTTGGCCTGGTCGAGCGACCCGGCTTCGGCGACGGCCTCCGCCCAGAGCCGGAGTCCCCGATACAGCCCTGAACAGGCGCTGCCCGCCGTGAACTTCGCGTCGCCCGGATAGAGCGCGTCGTACTGCGCCACGAGCTTCTGGCTGAATGCGTCGCCGACGGCCCAGTAACAGTCGAGGCAGCTGTAGAGCCCGTCCACGTGGGCGGCCGGCAGGATGTTCAGGAAGTTCTCGTCCATGTACGTGCAGACGAGCTGTCCGCCGCGGCGCGTGAAACCGGCGTCGTACAGGAGCTCGAAGAAGGGCACCACGGCCGGAGGCACGATGGTGTTGAACACCACGTCGGCGCCGCTCGCCACGATCCGCTCGACCGTCGCCCGGTAGTCCATGTGGTCGACCGGGTAGTACTCCTCGCCCACGATCGATCCGCCATTGGCTGTCACGACATCTCGCACGCGGGCGTTCAGCACGCGCGGCCAGACGTAGTCGGCCGACGGAAGATAGAACCGCGTGGCCCCGGTGGTGCGCATCAGCCAGGGAATGAAGGGATTGACCTGCTGCGCCGGGACCGGCCCGGTGCAGAAGATGAGCGGATGGGACTCCTGTCCTTCGTACTGCTCCGGGTAGATGTAGAGCGTCCGGCCCTGGACGACCGCCGGTTCCTTGATGGCCTGGCGCGTGGAGCTGTAGATGCCGCCGAGGAGCACGTCCACGTGATCCTGGCCGACGAGCTTCGCGGCCTTCTCAGCCGCGACGGCGTCGTTGGTTCCGGTGTCTTCGATGAGCAGCTCGATGCGCCGCCCGAGCAGGCCGCCCTTGGCGTTGATGTCGCCGACGAGCATCCTCGCCACGTTGGCGTTCGCCTGTCCGATGAACGAGAGCGCGATCAGATCATCCAGGTGATTCAGCAGACCGCCCACGAGTGGGCGGTGCACAACTTCGCATCAGGGTGCGAAGTGGCCGACATGCTGCTCGGGCGGCTCGACTTCGGCGGCGACGTCCGCGAGTCGCTGCGCTTCACGTTCGAGCGGTGGAACGGCAACGGCTTTCCGGCCCACGCCAAGCGCGACGCCATTCCGCTCCCGATGCGGGTCGTGCACCTCACGCACGACATGGAAGCCATCGCGCGCCACTTCTCGCCCGCGCGGGCGCTGGAGGCCGCGCGCGACCGCCGCGATCGCACCTATGACCCGGCCATCGTGGATCTCTTCCTCACCAGCGGCGCGGAGTGGCTCGATGGCCTCGCCGCGACCGATCCGTGGGACGCCGTCCTCGACCTGGAGCCGCGGCCGTTCCGCATGCTCGACGGCGCGGCGCTCGACACGGCCCTCGAGGTGGCGGCCGACTTCATCGATCTGAAGTCGCCGTACATGGCGGGACACAGCCGGCGTTGCGCCGCGCTCGCGGCGGACGCGGCCCGTGTGCTCGGCCTTCCCGAGGACACCGTCACCGACCTCCGGCGTGCCGCGCTCGTCGCGGCCGGCCACGGCGAGCCGAGCGCGCCTCCCACCGCCCGGCCTCGGCGCCCCGGAGGCTTGTCCGGCCGGCAGGTGGAAGTGCTGCGTCTCGCGGCCCGCGGGTTGACGACGCGCCAGATTGCCGAAGGGCTGGCCATCACCGCCAAGACGGCCGACCACCATATTCAGCACATCTACAACAAGATCGGCGTCTCGACCCGAGCCGCCGCCGCGCTCTGGGCTGCCCAGCATGCCGTCGTCGGCTGAACGGCGGCCGGGCTGCGGGGCCGCGCGCGCTACCGCGCCAGACCGAGATTCGTGATGGCCACGTTCAGCAGGTGGTTCACGCGAATGCCGTAGATCCGTCGGGGACGCGTTATCAGCTACGTGTCGAGCGATCCGAGCCGCAGCGTCCAGGGCGCCACGAGCGTGTCAGACAGCAGGTCCAAGCGGACCCACGGATCGTCCGCCAGACGGGCGCGCACGGCGTCTGCGCTCTCGGCCCGGACGACGACGAGCGCCGCGTCGGCCCCATCGAGCGGGCCGCCGAGCACGACGAAGCCGTCCTCGACGAGCGCGTCCATGAACGCGGCGTGTCCGGCCCAGTCGACCTGGCCTTCGAGGGGCTGCGACGCCTGCCACCGTGCGCCGTGCGTCCGCATCACGACGAACACGCGCCGATCGGTCGAGCCCACGGCCTCAGACACCGGCCGGCTGATACAACTGGATCAGGTTGCCGCACGTATCGGCGAAGACGGCGATCGTTACCGGCCCGGCCGGGGTTGGCGCCTGCTTGAAGGCCACGCCGCGGCCGCTCAGGCGCGTGAACTCGGCTGCGATGTTGCGGCATTCGAAGGCCGCCAGGGGAATGCCCTGCGTGAACATGGCTTGCTGGAAGGCCTTGCCCGCCGGGTTGGCGTTCGGCTCGAGCGACAGCTCGAGATCATCGGGCCCTTCGGGGGAGACGACGGTGATCCACCGGTACTCGCCGACGGGGATGTCGTGCTTTCGAGTGAAGCCGAGCACGTCCGTATAGAACCTCAGGGCTTTCGTCTGGTCGTCCACCATGATGCTCGTGAGCTTGATCCGCATTGCGGCCTCCGTCCCGGGTCATGGTAGGTGAAGAACCGACGCGGCGCTTCTCGAAAATTGCGGCGCCCATGATCGTGAGGCAGCCAGGCGTAAGAGCGGCCCGTCGTTGGCGGGCGTCCGGGAACAGCGCGCGCAGCCGGGCGCGGAACGCCGACGGCGACTGCCCGGCCCGCTGGCGAAACAGCGCGCTGAAGCTGCCGAGGCTGGACAGGCCCACCGCCAGGCACACACCGGTCACCGACGAGCGATCGCGTGCCAGCAGGCGCCGCGCCCGATCCAGTCGGGCCTGCACGCGACACTGGTGCGGCGTCATGCCAAAGACCGCCTTGAACTGGCGGATGAAGTGGTACGGCGAGACCCCGGCGAGACGCGCGATGGCTGCGACCGGTCTCGTCTCGCCGGCGCGCTCGAGCGCGTCGCGCGCCTCCGCCAGGCGGCGAAAGCGCTCGTCACCGAGAAGCATAGCCTTGAGAGTAGCAGACGCGCGCGCCGAGACCTATGGTCGAGCCGACTCGCCTTCGTCAGGGCTTTCGTGTTTCGTGAGCGAGCGATCAGGGCACAGGATGTGGACTGCCGGACAGTCACGCAGTACATTTGGGTCGAGGTCTGACGATGCGGTGCGTCGGCTGCGCGCGGCGGCACGCCCGCTCCAAGGTGCCAGGCCGGTCGCGTGGCCGGCCATGGGCCGACACAGCCACGCGGGGGTCGGTGCGGCGGGGAAGGATGGTCATCATGTGGATCTCACGACGCCGGTCGTCGAAGATCGCCATTAGCGTGGTCGTGCTGTTGTGCGCGTTCGGTCTGTACGAGTCGCTCGATGCGACGGCGGCGCTGTTCCGGCCCCTGGCGGACTCGCCAATGGCGGATCTCTTCGACTACCCCGTCTGGTCACTGACGCACTTCGTGCCCGGCGGGCTCTTCATGATGCTCGCGCCGCTGCAACTGTGGGCGGGCTTCCGCAACCGGCATCGCTCCGTGCATCGATGGAGCGGGCGGCTGGTGGTCGCATGCGCGCTCGTGCTCGGTGTCTCGGGACTGGCGTTTCCGTTCACGATGCCCGCGCGGCCGCCCGCCGAACGGCTGTTCATGACGTTGTTCGGCGTCGCGTTCATCGTGTGCGTGTCCATCGGTTTTGCCGCCGCACGCCGGCGTGATTTCGCCCGGCATCGGGAGTGGATGATTCGGCTCGTCGTCACCGGTCTGACAATCACGATGCAGCGGGTGCTGCTCGGGATCTTCATCGCCGCCGGCGGCGTCGAGAGCGTGGATCAGTTCTGGAGCTACTTCGTCTCAGCTGCGTGGGCGGCCTGGGCCCTGCAGGTGGCCGCCGCCGAATGGTGGATTCGTCGAGGCGGCCGGCTCGCGGCGCGACCGACGGCGTCCAGGCTCGAACCTCGAGCCGTGTAGGAGTGAACGAGGCCCGCGTGATGCCGACCCATCGGGTCCTCGTGACCGGAGCCACCGGTCGGGTGGGGCGGCTCGTGGTCGCCCAACTGCTGCGCGCGGGCGTGCCGGTGCGCGCGCTCACGCGCCGCCCGGCGGCGGCCGGGCTGCCGCCGGAGGTCGAAATCGCCTCGGGCGACCTCACCGTGCCCGACTCGCTCGACGCGCCGCTGAAGGACGTTTCAGCCGTGTTCCTCGTCTGGACCGCGCCGCCGTCCACGGCTCCGGCCATCGTCGAGCGTCTCGCGGCCAGCGCGCCGCGCGTCGTCTTTCTCTCCTCGCCGCACCGGACGCCGCACCCGTTTTTCCAGCAACCGAATCCGCTGGCCGTCCTCCATGCCGACATCGAACGCCTGATCGCGGCCGCCGGCCTCGCGTCCACGGTCATCCGGCCGGGGATGTTTGCCTCGAACGCGCTCCTCTGGTGGGCCGCCCAGATTCGGGAAGGCGACCTTGTCAAGTGGCCCTACGGCGCGGCAGAGACTGCACCGATCGACGAGCGCGACATCGCGGCGGTCGCCGCGAGGGCACTGTGTGAGGCTGGATATGAAGGAGGCGACTATGTCCTCACAGGCCCTGAGTCACTGAGTCAGGCCGCGCAAGTGCGGATCATCGGTGATGCCACCGGGCGCCCAATCCGGTTCGAGGAACTGACGCCGGAGGATTTCCGCCGCCAGATGGCGGGCCGCTGGCCTGATCTGATTGTGGACATGCTGCTGGCCGCGTGGGGGGCAGCGATCGGGCGGCCGGCGTTGGTGACGTCCACGGTGTTCGACCTCGTCGGGTCGCCGCCGAGAAGTTTTCGGCAGTGGGTCGTCGATCACGCCGCCGCGTTTCTGCCGCCGGATCGATGATCTACCGTCTGGCGCGGCTCATCACGTCGCGGATGGCGGCCGCCGTCGCAGGTGAGCTGATGATGTTCATGCCCCGGTGGATGCCCTCGGTGATCTTCAGCGGTGTGTGGCCGTCCCTGTTCGGGCGATCCCAGACGGCGATGTCCGCGCCGGAGTCGGCGAGGAAGCGGACGACCGACGGCACGTGCTTGGTGGCGGCGCCGTGCATGGCGGTCTCGCCATTCTTGTCGACTGCGTTCAGGTCGCCCCCCAGCTTGAGCGCCAGCGCCGTGGCCTCGAGCACTTCGGGCTCGGTCCCCGGATCCTCGCCGGGGGCCGAAGTGCCGATGCCTGCCGCCACCATCAGCGGCGTCGTGCCCTCGTCGTTGGGGAGCAACGGATCGGCGCCGAGATCGACCAGGACCTGCATGAGCTCCGCGTCCGCTGTTCTGGCGGCGAGTAGAAACGGCGTGCCCCCGATCATGTTCAGCCGTGTGATGCCCGCAGGTGGCCGCCTCGTCACGCGGGCGTTCACCTGGGCGCCGTGCTTCACCAGCCGCCGCGTGAACTCCAGGCTGTCCATCCGACCCGACCCCTCGGGCGGCGGATTGTTGCTGCCGGCGTTGCCCATCTTGCGAACCCACGACAGCTGATGCAGCGCCGTCCACCCCTTGGGCGCCGCGTTCGGATCGGCGCCGCGCTCGAGCAGCAGGGCGGCGAGCTCGTAGTGTGCGTTCGCCGCCGCCAGCAGGAACGCGTTGAGCCCCTCCTCTGGCGGCGCGCTGTCTCCCGCGGCCGCGGCTCGGCGGGCCTCGCCGGGAAGCGACTCGTTCAGGCTGGCGCCCAGGTCGAGCAGGGCCGTCGCCGCGGCGATGCGTCCTTCACGCACGGCGAACAGGAGCGGTGTAAACCCCCCGTTGGACCGCGCACCAATGTCGGCGCCTCGCTCGACGAGCGTGCGGACGACATCGACGTGACCTTCGGCGGCCGCCCACATCAACGCCGTCTGGCCGCGCCAGTTTTCCTTCGCGTTGACGTTCGCGCCATGCGCGAGCAGGAGCTTGACGGCCTCGACATTGCCGGTGCGCGCGGCCGTCATCAGCGCCGTTTCGCCCTGGGGCTGCGCCGTGTTGGGATCGGCGCCGGCCTTGAGCAGCCGCTCGATCATCGCCACGTGGCCGTTGATGCAGGCCAGCGAGAGCGGCCGGACGCCATACCGGTTGGCCGCGCCGACCTCGGCGCCTGCCCGAATCAGCATGTCGGCGATCGACACGTCGCTGCCGTGCGCGGCCCAGTGGAGCGGCGTCGTGCCGTCGGGCTCGGCAAGGTCGACGGCGCTGGGCGTTCGGAGAAGATCTCGAACGGCCTCGCGATCGGCGCGCTTGACCGCCTCCGTCAGGCTGCCGACCGGACCCGGCGCGCCGAGGGCGACACCTGCGTCCGCAATCAGCGTCAGGCCCAACGCCGCGAACGCCACTAATGCCCGGTTCATCCTGACGGCCTCTACAACGCGAGGGGCTCGAAGAGTCCGTCGACCCGGCCCGAACTGTCGACGAAGCTGTCCAGGTGGACGCCGACGTGGTCCAGCAGGCTCAGGTGCAGATTCGCCAGCGGCGTCAGCTCTCGGTGCTTGATGTGATAGCCACCCGACCCTCGTCCCGCCCCGCCTCTGGCGACGACGAT
>CAZCEL010000207.1:0-8103 GCA_964497175.1 uncultured Bifidobacteriaceae bacterium | reverse complement strand
ATGGCGGAGGGAGAGGGATTCGAACCCCCGGTACCCTTCCGGGTACAGTGGTTTTCAAGACCACCGCCATCGACCGCTCGGCCATCCCTCCAGCCTTCGCAAGCGTAGCATCTTCGTGCTCGCTTCGGCATGGCTCGCCAAGGCGCCGAAGGTGCGACAACGGCCGCGTCGAGTCGGTTGGTGAAGCCTGGCCTCAGCGTGGATTTCGGTCCGACCCGGTCTTGGCAGCCGCATCCCCTGCCTTCTCGAGAGCCCGCTCGGCGGCCAGGATGTTCCCCATGTCGTGGTTCCCTTCGTGGCAAGCGTACTCATACATGTGCCGGTCGCTCCGCGTCATGGGGAGGGCCACGGTCCAGGGCGTCGTCCAGACCGTCGGATCGGTGATCGTAAACTCGTAGATCAACTTGTCGCTGTCCACCAGCTTGAAGCGCTCGATGAGCGTCAGGTTCTCGTCGGGCGACCATCCGATGCCGGGCCTGGCCCGGTTGCCGTCGAGCATCAGAGTGCCTGTCCCCTCGCTCCGGAAGTTCGTGCTCGTAACGACGAGCGTGTCACCTTCCCAGCGCCCTCGCGAGTCTCCGTTCCACTGGCGAAGGTGGCTGGGCAGAGGTGGACGTCCATCGAGCGGGACGATGCGAGCGTTGTGCACCATCTCGTTGTGGATCACCACGTAATCGCGCGTCTGGAACAGCTGGATGTACTGGTTGTACCCGCCAGGGATGATCGGGGGCCCGGCATTGAACCCGAGGATGCACCGCTCGTACACGGGAAGGTCCTCGGGGTTTTCGGCTGCTCGGCGAGCCGCGTCGCGACCGGCTTGTCGCTTTTCTCCAGCAGCCGTTCGCGCAGGAACCTTCCCGTCGGGCGGATCCACGATGAGTGCGGTCCGCTTGTCGAAGGAGTACTTCGAGTCGTCGGGAAAAAGTCCGAAGGTCTCCCTTCGATTACCGGCCCTCTCTTCAATGGCCGCAATCTCTTCATCAGTGAGATGCGTTCGCCCGGCCAAGTTGTCGGGTCGTTGGAGGGGTGTCAACGTACCAAAAAACCATACCCCGTTGAGATCCGGATGATCGTCAGCCGTGCGGGACGCCGTCGAGCCGATCGAGGCCTTTGGCCGAGCTGCCGAGCTCTGGCCCGCCACGGGCACGGCAACGGCCGCCACTACAGCGACAATGGCAGCCACGCGACGGCGTACGCGAACCGACAGGGTCTTGCCCATTCAACCTCCTACTTGTTGCTCGCTACTCGTTGCCGGCCGCCGTGTGACGTTTCGATCAACCGATATGTCCGATGTGGTCGGCCTTGATTGATTGTAATCCAGAGAGAACGCACTCGATCGATCTCGCGTTGGAGATGCCGTGTCCGAACGTGACCCGCTGTGTCCTGTGCAGAGCGGCACGGACGCTGGTGGCTAGCCGGTCTGTGTCGCCGTGAGTGTTCCAGCGCTTTCCGACTTCGTTGGGGAGCGGCAGCACCGGTGACCCTGCGCTGGCGTTGTACAATTGCGCCGTGGATCAAACCGCGATCGACGCGTTTGTGAGCTGGGACTTGGAGCTGCACGACCTCGTCGAAATCCGCGTACTGGGCGGACCGGTTCAGGCGCGACTGAACGGTCGACGTGGAACGCTGCCCAGATGCGGCTCGCGCACGCGCGGGTCGTGCAGGCGGAGCGAGCCTGAGGGGGAACCATGCGGCAATCAGCCTCGGTGATGTTCACGGTGGCAGTGACTGCCCTTGCGAGTCTGTCTATCGTCGCGCGCGCTCAGCAAAGTCCCTACCGTCTGGTCGAACACTGGGCTCAACTTCCCCAGGGATTTGAGTGGGGGGAGATCGCAGACGCGGACGTCGACGCGAACGGTACACTTTGGGTCCTGCATCGGCCGCCGACTCCCGGCGGCACGGCATGGTCGGAGGGCAACCGTGGTGGTGGCGACGTCCCGGTGCTCGCGTTCGACACCGCCCGCACGCTGGTGAAGAGCTTCGGCAAGGGCATGTTCCTGCAGCCGCACGGTCTGCACGTCGACCCGGACGGCAACGTCTGGGTGACCGACAGCGGTCCGTTTTACGAAGCCGGCATCACCGCCGGGAAGGGCTTTCAGGTCTTCAAGTTCAGCAGCGATGGCAAGCTGCTGCTGACGCTCGGCAAGGCGGGGGTCAGCCTGGCGGGTCCGGATACCTTCGTCGCGCCGACCGATGTCGTGGTCAACGCCCACGGCGAGATCTTCGTCGCCGATGGCCACACCCCACGGCCCGGCTCTCCGGATGGGGACCGCATCGTGAAATTCTCACGCGACGGCAGGTTCATCAAAGCCTGGGGATCCCGGAAAGGATCGGAGCCCGGAGAGTTGGCCGGTCCGCATCGATTGGCGCTCGATTCACAGGGCCGGTTGTTCGTTGCCGATCGCGGCAATCGGCGGATCCAGCTGTTCGACCAGGACGGCCGGTATCTCGACCAGTGGACGCAATTCGGGACCCCGAGCGGGATCTGGATCGACAAGGCCGACATGCTGTACGTGGCGGTGGCGGGGCAGGACGGCGGGATTCGCATCGGGAGCGCCAGGGACGGTTCGCTCCACGATGTCATCCGCGGCACGTCTCCGGAAGTCGTGGCCGTCGATGCGCGCGGGAACGTGTACTCCGGACTGGTCGGCGGAAAACAGCTGCAGCAGTTTGTCAGGAAGTAACATCTTCGAGCGCGAGGGCGGCATGCTGATGACTCGAAGGGCCTGGCTGTCCATGACGTCCGCGAGCGCATATGCGGCAGCGACGTTTCCCCGTCGAGTAGTGGCGGCGCAGGACGGCACAGGCAGGGTCGAGGATCGCATCTCGCGCATCATCCGCGAGTACGAGCAGCAGGGCTTCCATCGGACCGGCACGACGGTCGATGGACTGTCGGGGGATTGGCTCTACGAGGAAGTCCGCCGCGTCGGTCTCGCCCCCACGCGGGAATCTTTCTCGCTCAGCAGAGTCGATCCGGGCATCAACAGGTTGATCACGGCCGACCGGCACATCGACGGTGTGCCTTTGTTCGATGGAGCGTTCACCGGCTCGGACGGCATCCGGGGGCGTCTGGGCCGACTGCAGGACGGCGCGGCGATCGGGCTCGCCGACACTTCGCCGAACGCCGCGGCCTCGGGTCCGTTAGGCGACGCGCGCCGTACGAACCGGCATGCGGCGATTGTGTGCGTAACTCGCGGAGGACGACCAGGTCTGTGCCCCAGCAACGCAGACTTCTTTGTGCGACCCTTCGGCCCGCCGGTCCTGCAGGTGTCCAGCGAGCAGGCGGAGTGGTTGAGCGAGCAGGCCCAACGCGGCATCGACGTGCGGGTGATCGCCCAGGCCACGAGAACCGCGGCTTCCGCCGTCAATGTCACGGCCACGATTGAAGGCGGCGACAAGTCCCTGGCGCCCTTGGTGATCTCGACGCCGCGCAGCGGCTGGTACCATTGTGCGAGCGAACGCGGGGGCGGCATTGCCTGCTGGCTCGAAACCATGCGAGCGCTGCGCACGGCCCGGCCCGGCCGCAGCGTGATCTTCGTCGCCTTCAGCGGGCACGAGCTGGGCAATCTCGGCATTCAAGGGTTCGTCGATCGAAGGCCAGGTATCGTGACGCGGGCTGCGGCCTGGATGCACTTCGGCGCCAACATCGGTGCTGCGACCGACCCCGGCAACAGGATCGGCGCGTCCGACGACGAATTCAACGATATCGTGAGCCGCGCCATGGCAGCCTCCGGGCTGAAGATCGACGACCAGATCCCGCGCGGCACGAGACCGGGCGGAGAAGCGGCCGTCGTGCACGACGGCGGCGGCCGGTACGTCGCGGTCACCGGGCGGAACGCTCTCTTCCACAACCCTGACGATCGCGGACCGCGGGCTGTGGATCCCGGCACGATTGCGAAGTTCAGCGCCGCGTTCATTACGGTGGCCAGAACGATGGCAACCCGACCGCGCCAACCTGTGTGATATTGAACCCTGCGGGGTTCGGTTAACCGGAAGGCCGTTCATCCTTCCTATCGTCTGGTAATTAAGTGGGACCGGGTTCCGCGTGTCGGCTGTCAAGACCGCCGGATGCCTATCGACATTGGTCTTGATAAGTCGCCTTCGAGTTGACCTCGACCGTGTCGAAATGCTCGGCGTAGCAAGACAGCTCGTCGAACTGTGTCGAGCCGCCGCGGGCCGCAGGATAGAACACACCGCTCCACGTGCCGCGCCCGGTCGGGTAGCTCCAGCCCGAGGTTCCGATCGACAGGTCGCACTCCCGTAGAATAAAGGAAATTGCTGACCATCAACGAGATCTTCCACTCCATACAGGGCGAATCGACCCGTGCGGGGGAGCCCTGCGTGTTCGTGCGGCTCACCGCCTGCGACCTGCGGTGCTCGTGGTGTGACACCGCCTATGCGTTCTACGAGGGGCAGAAGCGGACCGTCGAAGACGTGGTGGCCGAGGTCGATGGGTACGGGTGCCCGCTCGTGGAGGTCACGGGCGGCGAGCCGCTCCTGCAGGAAGACGTGTACCCGCTGATGCGGGACTTGGTCGCACACGGTCATATCGTCATGCTCGAGACGGGCGGCCATCTCCCGACTGCCCGTGTGCCTTCCGAGGTCGTGAAAATCGTGGACGTCAAGTGCCCGGGCAGCGGTGAGTCGGCAAAGAACCACTGGCCCAACCTCGAGACGCTCCTGCCGCACGACGAGGTGAAGTTCGTCGTGCGGGACCGCGAGGACTACGAGTTCGCCAGGGACGTAGTCGCCCGGCACCACCTGGCGTCCAGGTGTGCCGCGGTCCTCGTCTCACCCGTGCACGGTGTGATGGACCCCGCCGCGCTGTCGGCATGGATCCTGGAGGATCGCCTGCCCGTCAGAGTCCAGCTTCAGCTTCACAAGCTCATCTGGCCGGGCGTGGCTCGCGGCGTCTGATCGGATGCCCACGACCGCCCGCGCCTGGCGCCCTCTGCTCAAGGGCGGCACCTGCATCGCAACCGACGCGATCGGATAATCTGGCGTGCATGCAGGCGGTCGTTCTTCTGAGCGGGGGGCTTGATTCCTACACGGCGGCCGCCGTCATGAAGGCCGATGGCTTCGCGCTGCACTGCTTGACCATCCGCTACGGGCAGCGTCACGCGCACGAGGTCCAGGCGGCCAGGCGGGTGGCTTCAGCCCTCGGCGCGGTCGAGCACCTCGAGCTGCCACTCGATCTGCGCGGCATCGGCGGCTCGGCGCTGACCGCCGACATGCCCGTGCCTCGGGACCGGGATCTGGCCGCGAGCGACATCCCGACCACGTATGTGCCCGCCCGCAACACGATCTTCCTCGCCATGGCACTGGCCTGGGCTGAAGTGCTCGGCATCTGCGATCTCGCGATCGGCGTCAACGCCCTGGACTACTCGGGCTACCCGGACTGCCGGCCCGAATTCATCCGGGCGTTCGAGGCGCTCGCGAGCGTCGCGACCCGCGCCGGCGTACAGGGCGCGCGGTTCCGAATCCACGCGCCCCTCATCGCGATGAGCAAGGCTGACATCATTCGCCGGGGCGCGGCGCTCGGACTCGATTACGGGCTGACGCACAGCTGCTACGATCCCACGCCGGGCGGATCGCCGTGCGGCCGGTGCGACAGTTGCCGGTTGAGGGCGAAGGGCTTCGCCGAAGCCGGCGTTCCCGATCCGTTGGCCGGCGCCTGACCGCGTGTCGGAAGGGCCCTTTGAGCGGTCCAAGTCGCGTCGTTCAGGCGGGTGGCCGGCGGTGAGCCGGTCGATGGTGAGATGCGTGAGATGACCAAGCGGCTCTACTACGACGATCCTTATTGCCGGGCGTTCGACGCCTCGATCGTCAAGGTCGAACCGAGGGACGACCGGCTCGCCGTCTGGCTCGACCGCACCGCGTTCTATCCCACCTCCGGGGGACAGCCGTTCGACGAGGGCATCCTGAGCGGGTGGCCGGTCGTCGAGGTGCTCGACGATGAGGCCGGCGACATTGTCCATGTGATCGATGTCGAGCGGTCCGCGCGCGAGAGCTCGCAGCACGCCGTGGATACACCGAGCGAGTGGAGCAGGAATGCGGAGGCCGGCCAGCGCGTGCACGGTGCCATCGACTGGCCCCGGCGCTTCGACCACATGCAGCAGCACACGGGACAGCACCTGCTGTCGGCGGCGTTGGACCGGTCGTTCAGCGCTCGCACCATCGGATTTCATCTGGGTGCGGAGGTGTCGACCATCGATCTGAATCGAGAGCTGGCGGCTCGGTCCCTGGCCGCGGCCGAGGACGAGGCGAACAGCATTGTGTGGGAAGATCGGCCGGTCACCATTCGCTACGCGACCGCCGAGGAAGCGGCATCGTTGTCTCTGCGAAAGGAAACGCTCCGGTCCGGTACGCTGAGGCTGATCGACATCGAGGGGTTCGACCTGTCCGCGTGTGGAGGCACGCATGTCAGAGGGACGGGCGCGGTCGGGATCATCGCCGTCCTCGGCGCGGAGCGCTTCAAGGGGGGACAGCGGATCGAGTTCGTGTGCGGCGGACGGGCACTCGGCAGGCTCCGGATGCTCCGCGATTCAGTGGCTGCCAGCCTTCGGCTGCTGTCGGTGCTGCCCGGCGAGCTGCCCGCTGCGATCGAGCGGGTCCAGCAGGACGTCAAGGATCAGAGAAAGCTCGTTCAGTCGCTGAGGAACGAGTTGTCGAGCTATCAGGCCGACGAGCTTGCGCGCGGAGCAGAGGTGCATCCGATCGGCCGTGTCGTGCTGAAGACAATGGACGCGGACGCGAACACGCTCAAGACGATTGCCGCCGCACTCGCCGGCCGGGCGAGTCATGTCGCCGTCTTGGCGACTCCCGGCCCGCCAGCCCTGGTCGTGGTCGCGCGGTCAGCGGATGTCACGCTGTCGGCGCCCGACGTGATCAAGGCGCTGACGGCCCGTTTTGGCGGCCGCGGCGGCGGCAAGCCGGACCTGGCGCAGGCCGGCGGCCTGAATGCCACGGCAGAGGATCTGTTCGCGGAGGTCAGGCGGCTGCTCTACGGTTAGAAGAAGGCAGAAGGGCAGAAGCGTTGGCGGAGCGGGTGACGTATGCTCTCGCTCATGAGCTGGCGCGACGTGCCGAGCGCCATGCCGCAACGGCAGGTGCCGATCGAAGGACCGTGCGCCGACGTCGATCTCAGAGCGCGCACTTCCCGTGGCAAGCGCCGGAGAACCGGCACCGCCCGATCTTCGGCGGAGATGGGCAACGTCACCGCGCCACATCGCTCTGCGTCTTGCGAACGGGTATATGCTTGCGCATCTGATCGACGGCCGTTGTAAGGGAGAACGCGGAAATGACAGAAGCGAAAGAGGGCTCGGTCGATCGCCGCACGTTCCTCAAGGAAGCAGCCGTCGGCGCCGCAGCGCTGGCGTCGCAGGATTGCGGCCCCGCCGTCCCGGAGCACGATCACCAGGCGGTGCCGTCCGACGTCGCTCTGCGCGTCAAGGCACTCGAGTCGCTGCTGGTCGAAAAAGGCATGGTCGACCGGGCGGCGCTCGACGCGGTGGTCGATACCTACGAGAACAAAGTCGGCCCGCGCAACGGCGCGCGCGTCGTCGCACGCGCGTGGGTCGATCCCGCGTACAAGAAGCGCCTGCTGGCTGACGGCACCTCGGCGATCGCGGAGCTCGGCTACAGCGGCGCGCAGGGCGAGTACATGGTCGTGCTCGAGAACGGTCCCACCGTGCACAACCTGGTGGTGTGCACGCTGTGCTCCTGCTATCCGTGGCCTACGCTCGGATTGCCGCCGGTGTGGTACAAGTCTGCACCTTACCGCTCGCGTGCGGTGATCGATCCGCGCGGCGTCCTCCGGGAGTTCGGCCTCGAGTTGCCCGACGGCGTCGAGGTTCGTGTGTGGGACAGCACGGCCGAAATTCGCTATCTCGTGCTGCCGGAGAGGCCGAAAGGTACCGAGACGATGAGCGAGGAGGAGCTGGCAGCGCTGGTCACACGCGATTCGATGATTGGCGTGGCCAAGGTCCGGCCGCCGCAGGCGTGAGGCCGGGCATGAACGGCATCCACGACATGGGCGGCATGCACGGAATGGGTCCCATTCAGCACGAGGCCAACGAGCCCGTCTTCCACGAGCCATGGGAG
>CAZCEL010000206.1:0-8113 GCA_964497175.1 uncultured Bifidobacteriaceae bacterium | reverse complement strand
ATGCCCCTCCGAGCCGACCAGCCGGTGCTCGGCGTGTCGGCTGTCGGGCCGTGGATCCTTCTCAATTGCGTGATCGTCCGGAACCGTCCCGGCTGGACGCTCGCTACGGCGCTTCTGGCGGCGTCGACATGGCCGCTGGCCTACCTCGTCAACTTTCTCCGTCGCGATTACGACCTCATCGGGTATGGCCGCCTCATCGTCTGGCCCGGCGTCAACTACCTGATGGCGTTTCTGGGCTGCCTCATCGCCCGGAATCTCCGGAGCACGAGCGTGGCACCGCCCGCTTCAGGAGACCTGGGGCGTTATCGACTGCTGAACCCGATCGGGGCGGGCGGCATGGGCGAGGTGTGGAGGGCGAGCCACGAGATGCTGGCGCGTCAGGCAGCCATCAAGCTCGTCCGGCCGCTCACGCCGGCGTCCTCGCCTCGTCAGGCGGATCTCTGGGTCGAGCGCTTTCGCCGCGAGGCCAACGTCATCGCCAGCCTGCAGTCGCCGCACACGATCTACCTGTACGATTTCGGCGTGTCGCAGAGCGGGCAGTTCTATTACGTGATGGAGCTGCTCGACGGCATCAGCCTCCAGACGCTCGTCACGAAGTATGGCCCGCAGCCCTCCGGCCGCGTGCGCGCCATCCTGCGCCAGATCTGCCGGTCGCTCGACGAGGCCCACGGCCTTGGCCTCGTGCATCGGGACCTCAAGCCGTCCAACGTCATGCTCTGCAAGTTGGCGCTCACCTACGACTTCGTCAAGGTGCTCGACTTCGGGCTGGCCAAGTGCGCGGCCTGCGAGGACCTCACCCAGCTCACGATGGATGGAACGGCCGCCGGCACGCCCGCCTACATGGCGCCGGAGGTCGCGCTGGGTGAAACCCGCGTCGACGGACGTCTCGACATCTACGCGATGGGCTGCATTGCGTACTTTCTTCTAACGGGGGCGCTCGTCTTCGATGACCCCAATCCGATGGCGATGGCGCTCAAGCACGTGCAGGCGAAGCCTGTGGCTCCTTCGGCCCGCAGCGAGCTGCCCATTCCTGCCGATCTCGAGGAAGTTGTGATGCGGTGCCTCGAGAAGAAGCCGGACGATCGGCCGGCGAGCGTGCGCGAGGTCGCCAGGCTGCTCGATGCGTGCGATCTGCCGCCCTGGAACGAGGAGGCTGCGGCCGCATGGTGGGAGCACCACCTGCCTGCCATGTCGCTCCGCTCGCTTCCGTTCGACCCGTCTGGAATCGAGCGCACCTGAAGAGCGCGAGGGGGGCTATGCCACGCGGGAGGCGGCTGTTGGCGCGGCAAGCGCCGCCAGCAGATCGCCGATGCTCGCGCGATCGTGGAAGCTCTTCATTCGTTTGACGAACACGATCCTGCCGGCCCCATTGACGACGAAGTCGCCGCCGAGCTGACCCGGATCGGACGCATCGCCAAGTGCCCGCTCCCGGCCAGTCATCACCTTGAGAAGCTCGCGCAGCATCGCCAGGTACAGACCCGGTGTCAGCTTGCTCCTGAGGGTGGCCTGCCCGAGACCCCACTGCGCGTACGCCTGCCGCGCCGGGTCGTACAAGAGCACGTAGGGCAGCTCCAGGTCGTGCATCATTTTCGACATCAACAGATCGGGATCGTGAAAGGCCACCAGGATGACATCCGCGCCAAGCTTGGCCACCTCGTCCCTGGCCTGAACCAGACGAAGCACGTGGGCCCGGCAGAAGAGGCAGTTCGCCGGTCCGAGAAACGACACGACGACGGGGCGGCCGCGAAACTCTTCCAGGGAGCGGGGGCCGCCTGCGGGCGTTGGAAGGTCGAGTGCCGGCGCAAGCGCGCCGTATTCTGCGCGACCGCGTTGGGCCATGATCAATCCTCGGTCAGCGTGTCAAGGCGCGGCGTCATTGTACTGCGGAATACAAGGCGCGGCGACGCACCCGGCGGACACCAACGCCGCGCCGGACAGAACCCTGAGCACTCACATCTGTACCGCCACCACACGAAAGCCGATGTGGTCGTACCGCCGCTCGGGCTCGAACCGCAGGCGAAACGCTGATCGGCAGGGCCACCCATCGTCGGCCCAGCACCCGCCTCGGCGAACGCGGGAGATATCGCCGTGCTCACTTCTCGTGGCGGATCCAATCGCGGAATACAGGTCGGGATCGGTGCCACCCGGCAGGCGCAGATGGTACCAGTCCCGGCACCACTCGAAGATGTTGCCGTGCATGTCGTGGAGCCCCCAGGCGTTGGCGAGATAACTGCCCACTGGGGCGGCCCGATTGAGCGAAGGACCCGGCTCGGCCCCGTTGTAGGGCTTTCCTTTGAAGTTGGCCTGTCTGCTGCTCAGCCGGTCCCCGAACGCGGTGGCCGTCCGCGTCCCGGCACGGCAGGCGTATTCCCACTGGGCTTCGGTCGGAAGCCGGAACTCCCAGTCCGCAGGAAGGACGCCGGAGCGGCGCCCCATGTCGGTCAGCCGCCGGCAGTAGGCCTCCGCTTCCGGAAAGTTGACGTTGCCCACCGGCAGGTCATCCCCGGCTGGCAGTTCTGCGGTGAGCTCGCCCGGCAGCGCACCGAAGACCCGTCTCCACTGACCCTGCGTCGCCTCGTACTTGGCCATCCAGAAGCCCCTGGTGAGGATCACCGCGACCTGGTCTTCACCCGGTCGCCTCTCGGGTTCGCTCGGCGGACTGCCCATGACGAAGCGACCCGGAGGACACCAGCAGAGCCTGATGCCCTCGACTTCGAGCTCCTCGCCAGCGCTCCCCCCCGCGAAAGACTGGGGCGGCCGGGCCAGTACCGACTGTGACGCCGATGCCGCGGCGGCTGACAGCGTACCCAGGAGCAGCGATCGCCGCGTCATTCCATCACGCTCTTGCCTCGGACCTGAACCGGGCCTGAGCACATCCAGCTCGGGATCTGCCACCTTCCTATCGTACGCCCACCGGCTGTCATGCCGAACCCATTGCGCTCGTTCGAGGCACGTCGGACGGCCCGACTCGCCATCCGATGAGCAGGAGAGATCCGAACAATGCGGTCTCCGCAACGCGCTGTGCCAATCCCCGCTGCGGCACCGCCAGTGGCGACGCCATGACGGCGAAAGCGAGCAGCGTCACCATGCCGGCAAGCGCCAGCAAGTAGCGGTCTGCCCGGAAGGTCGCCCTCGCCGGGCTTCGCGACAGGAGAATGAGCCCCGCACCACCACCCAGATACTCGGCGACTCCCAGCAGGTTGTGCAGCTGCTGGCGAAGGGACCCTTCGGCCGGACACCCGTAGTCGCAGCGAGCAAAGGCGGCGCCAATATACGCGACAGCAATGGACATCAGCAGCAGGTAGCCGATGCGCGCCGATTGTGCTGCCCCGTCGGATCGGGCCGCGACCGCGACTGCCGCAGCGGCGAACAATCCTGTCGGGAGGAATCCGGCGAAGCTGACGAAGGCGCCCTGCGGCATGTCGAACGCCCCGAGCTCGCTGATGAACTGGGCTGTGTGTGAGTAGCCTGGTTCTGCCGAGCCTGCGACAACCGGCACCAGGACAGCCAGCGCCGCTGCCGCCGAGGCCGAGAGACGAGCCGTCACCACGATCGGCACCCCCTCGCTACTTCAGCGCATAGATGTCGTACTTGACCGCGGTACCGACGCGCTCGCCCACCCCCACTGCCTGCAGTCGCGTGAGCCACGCGTAGCGGGAGTCGCCGGTTTCAAAGAGCGGCGCCGTCCGCAGCGACGCGCCGGCGTCGGTCGCCAAACCGATGCCGTTGTAGGTCACCAGAATCGCCGCACCATCGTCGGTTCGCAGAGTAAGCCGGACGTCGAGCCGATAGCTGCCGTCCGCGCGGTTGGTGATCCAGTCGCCGGCCGGCGTCTGCACGGAGGCCTTGACGCGCGGGCCCTCGAAGCGTCCACCGACGACCTGCACGATGGTTCGCGTTCCCTGCGGGCCATTGTCGACCACGGTGCGGGTGCCGGTCTCGATGCGCAAGGTGCCGAGGTAATCGAGCGCGGGCGAGCCCGGTGCGGCGCTGGCGCTCTGCAAGCGAAACGCCGCAGTCGCCGGACCAACGGTGGACGTCCGAGCAGAAACGAACGGGCCGGGCGCGGTCAGTCCGAGGCCGACCAATAGCGCGACTGCAACATGCACTGGGCTACTCCTGTTATGAAAGGGCCGATCCTGCGACGAGGCTCGACAGGTGGGCACCACTGGACATTGGGGAGCTGTTGGCTACCGGGATGACGGAACGGAGGCGGCACCCGAGTCGGGTCAATCTTGAAGGGCGGCCGGACGTATTGCAAGAGTCGCATCGCGTTCAGTGCGACGGCCCTTCGGCACATCGGCTCGCCGACCGCTGCCGGGCCCTACGAGAGCGACGGCCCCCCCGCGGCTGAATGACGCCGAGTCCAGCACCACCAGCCAGTCGAAGTCGGTGAGGCTCCGGACGTCCAGTCGGTGTCGCGGCAGAGCTGCCGGTGCGGGTCATCGGTCATGCCGGCGTCTTCACCAGAAGCTGCGGCAGTTGGAACTGCGGGTTCTCGATCACCCCGATGACGTTGCCGAACGGATCCGCCACCTCGGCCAGCTTGATCCCGCCGCCGACGTCCTGAATCGGTGCCACAAGAGCCGCGCCAGTCCTCACGAAGTGCTCCACCGCGGAACTGATATCGATGACACGCCAGTACGCCACGGCCCCGCCCGGTCCGGGACGGGTGACGCTTGAATCCGGAGTCAGCCCGAGCTCGTAGCCTGCGATGCTGAACCCGACGTAGAACGGTTCGTCAAAGTACGGCTGCTGCTCAAACGCAGACGCATACCAGGCTTTCGCACGGTCGAGATCGGTCACGTGATAGATCACAGTTCCGAGACCCTGCACCATCTCGACATCTCCTGTCGGGCGTCTCTGCTGCGCCGAGGTTCACGCCCCGGCACGGGTGTGACGCGTCCACCTGGCTGCTCAGGTTCGCCGAAGACGTTCCGTCCACGACACTACCGGCTCTTGCCGAGCACGGCTGCGATGACGCCGCCGGCAATTCCGCCGCGGACGAACTCGAGCAGAGGATCCACTAAGGTCCTCGTCAGGTTCGAGACGTTCTGGACGCCGTAAAGAATGAAGTCCGCGGTAAACCAAAGGAGGAAGCCAGCCACAGCCCCATTCATGACGCCTGCTCCGATGGTCTGGGAACCACTTCTGGCTCCGACAGCAAGCGTGACGAGGGCAGCGTAGTGTAGGAGAGAGAGCCCACCGCCACAGCCCACACCACTTGCGAGTCCCGTTGCACGCCTGTTGCTGATCCGGCATTCGCGGCGTAAAAGGCCGCAAAGGCGAGATCGAAGATCAGGTACCCCAGGACGAACACGGTGATGCCGCCAATCAGCGTTCCAATCGCAAGCCGTCTCGTGTCCATACTCTTTCCTCCTCGACGGATGATCGATTGAACTACGACCTCTGTTCGAACTCCCACAGCCCGAAGCCGGCGATCGGCGATGCGGCCACCCTCACGATCCTCATTCGGGCAGCGCATATTAGCACGTCGATTCGCGCTCCATTCTCATGCATCGCTGCAGAATCCACTCGAGAAGCCCGAGGCACGGCGAACTGACGAATCGCAGAAGATAAGGACCTGCTCAATCCGTCCACCCTGATGCGCGCGAATGGCGTGCGCGCGCCCGGTCTGAGCAGCCTTGAGACGTGCAAACGGACGCGGGTCTCCTACCCTTGACACCTCGACGACGACGATGGCATCGTCGTCGGATGCGGCACAAGAGCGGACACGGCAGCCAACACGGAGGTGCCAGATGACCTAGCTACTAATCCCAGGAGGCCGAGCCGGAATGAAGATCAGGATTCACGGAGGGACAGCGCGAGACGACGAGGCCGCTCTCTGCCTGTCGTGCCGCTACGCCAGCGTGGTGGCCGGCACGAGCGCCAGGCACCAGATCATTCGCTGCAGTCGAATCGACACCACCATTGCATTCAAAGTGACGTCCTGCTCGGAGTATCTCAATCGACAGCACCCCTCGCTCTGCCATATGGAAGACATCGCCTGGGTGCTCCGAACCGATGCCAGACGGAACCGGATCGGATTCACGCCGAGCAAGGCTCTGAAGCTGAGACATCGGCTTCTGGTGGACGAGGACTGACTGCTCAAGGACCAGGGACCTTCTTACTCGCCCAGATCCCCCGTCCGCGGCGCCAGCGCCTCGTCGGGCTCGACGAAGTACTCCATGTCGCGCTCCAGCTCCAGTTCATCGTCGGTCGGCTGGACCGGTGCGGGCGGCGGCGGCGGCTCGTCGGGCGGAATCCGCACGTGGCGGTAGTACTCGAAGCCCGTGCCGGCCGGGATCAACCGGCCCATCGTGACGTTCTCCTTCAGGCCGCGCAGGTGATCGACCTTGCCTGAGATCGACGCCTCGGTGAGCACGCGCGTCGTCTCCTGGAACGACGCCGCCGAGATGAACGAGTCGGTCGAGAGGGACGCCTTGGTGATGCCGAGGAGCAGCGGACGGCCCTGCGCGGGACGCCCGCCGGCGCCGATGACCCGCTCGTTCTCCTCGAGGAACCGGAACTTGTCGGTCTGTTCGTCGATCAGAAACTCGGTGTCTCCGACGTCCTCGATCTTGACCCACCGCATCATCTGGCGGGCGACGACCTCGATGTGCTTGTCGTTGATGTTGACGCCCTGCAGCCGGTAGACCTCTTGGATCTCGTTGACCAGGTACGACTGCAGTGCTTTCTCGCCGAGCACGTTGAGGATGTCGTGCGGGTTGCTCGGGCCGTCCATCAGCGGCTCGCCGGCCCGCACGCGCTCGCCCTCCTGGACGTTCACGTGGACGCCGCGCGGCAGCGCGTACTCGCGCGCCTCGGCGCCCGGTTCGTCCGGTACGATGATGATCTTCCGCTGGCCCTTGACGATGCCGCCGTGCTTGACGACGCCGTCGATCTCGGAGATGACGGCGGTTTCGCGGGGTTTTCTGGCCTCGAAGAGCTCGACCACGCGCGGCAGACCGCCCGTGATGTCCTTGGTCTTGGTCGTCTCGCGCGGAATCTTGGCCAGCACGTCGCCGGCCGACACGTTCTCGCCGTCCTGGACCATCAGGTGCGCGTGCACCGGCATGTGGTACTTGCGCGGGTTGGGCCCCTTGCCGCGGATCTCGACCGCGGGCTGCTTCTTCTCGTCGGGCGAGTCCACGATGATCAGACGCGAGAGGCCGGTCACCTCGTCCACCTCTTCGTGAACGGTGATGCCCTCGAGGATGTCCTTGAAGCGGATCTGTCCTGCCTCCTCGGTGAGGATCGAGAACGTGTAGGGATCCCACTCGACCAGCACCTGGCCCTGATCGACGGCCTGCCCCTCCTTCACCTTCAGCCGGGCGCCGTACACGATTGGATACCGCTCGCGGTCGCGGCCCTTGGCGTCCTGGATCACGAGCGAGCCGTTCCGGTTCATGACGACGAGATGGCCGTCCTTCGCCTGGACGACCTGCAGACCCTGGAACCTGACGGTGCCGGCGTTGCGCGCCTCCAGCGTCGACTGCTCGGAGATCCTCGAGGCCGTGCCGCCGATGTGGAACGTCCGCATCGTGAGCTGGGTGCCCGGCTCGCCGATCGACTGGGCGGCGATCACGCCGACGGCCTGCCCGAGCTCGACCATCCGGCCGGTGGCCAGATCGCGCCCGTAGCATCTGGCGCACACGCCGCGGCGTGACGCGCAGGTGAGCACGGACCGGATCTTCACCTTCTCGATGCCGGCGTCCTGAATGGCCGATGCCTTCTCTTCGTTGATCTCCTCGTTGACCTCGATGATGACGTCGGCGGTGAACGGGTCGGTGATCCGCTCGAGGGTGACGCGGCCGATGATGCGGTCGCGCAGCGGCTCGATGATCTCGCCGCTCTCGACGATCGCCCGCGCCTCGATGCCGTCGAGGGTGCCGCAGTCGTGCTCGGAGATGATGACGTCCTGCGCCACGTCGACGAGGCGGCGCGTCAGGTACCCGGAGTCGGCCGTCTTGAGCGCGGTGTCCGCGAGGCCCTTGCGCGCGCCGTGCGTCGAGATGAAGTACTGCAGCACGGTGAGGCCTTCACGGAAGTTCGACGTGATCGGCGTCTCGATGATCTCGCCCGACGGCTTCGCCATCAGGCCGCGCATGCC
>CAZCEL010000205.1:4937-8121 GCA_964497175.1 uncultured Bifidobacteriaceae bacterium | reverse complement strand
ACGCGTAAGATCGTCGGCAGCGTCAGATGTGTATAAGAGACAGGTGACGGGCCGGGGCCTGCCGCTTCGCGGCGACGATCTCGACACCGATCGCATCATGCCGGCGCGATTCCTGCGCGCCGTCACCTTCGAGGGCCTCGAGCAGCACGTGTTCGAAGACGACCGGGCGGCCGATCCGGCGCACGCGTTCGACAACCCCGGTTACAGCGGCGCCGCCGTGCTCCTGGTCAACCGGAATTTCGGGTGCGGGTCCTCGCGCGAGCACGCGCCGCAGGGCCTCGTGCGCTTCGGGATCCGGGCCGTGGTCGGCGAATCGTTCTCGGAGATCTTCCTGGGCAACGCCTCGGTGCTGGGCCTGCCCTGCCTGGCCGCCGAGCGCGGAACCGTAGCCTCGCTGCAATCGCTCGTCGAACAGCATCCGGACACCGTGATCGAGGTCCGGATCGACACGCTTCTCGTCAGCGCCGGTCCCCTCCGCTTCCAGGCTCTGCTGCCGCCAGCCGTGCGCGACGCATTTCTGACCGACCGGTGGGATCCGACCTCGATGCTCCTCGACCGCTTCGACCAGGTCCACGCGGTGGCCGAACGGCTGCCGTACACCCGGGGGTTCTGAATCGGGTCGGTGCCCGATCAGCCAATTACGCGATCTCTCTGGTTCTCTCCTGAGCGACCTTCAGAAACGCGTTCGCCGCGTGGGACCGGTGGGCCCTGCGGCACACGAGCGTGAGCTGCCGCCTGCGAGAGATGCCCTCGACCGGGACGGCCACCAGGCGGCCGCTGGCAATCTCGGTGATGGCGCAGCGGCGCGGCAGGAGCGCGACGCCCAGGTTCAGCTCGACGGCGCGCTTGATGGCGTCGAGGCTCGGCAGCGCGATGACCATGTTGAGGGCGATGTGGTGCTGGTCGAAGAGCCGCAGCACACGCTCGCGGGCCGGAGACGGATCGTTGTGCGCCACCACCGGCTCGTTCGCGACCGCCTCCATCGAGACCTTCCGTCGGCTGGCCAGCGGGTGCGAGGGCGGCACGAGGAGCACGAGCTCGTCGCTGCCGACCACCACCTCGAGCAGACCCTCCTCGGCGGGGCGAAACGTGAGCGCGCCGAAATCGAGGCTGCCCTGCTGGACTTCGACCGCGATCTGGCGGGCGGGCACGCGCCGAACGTCGATGGCGATGTCTGGCACCCGCTGCCGGAAGCGGGCCATCAGCGGCAGCAGGGTGTGCACGGCAGCTTCGTTGGCGCCGATGAGCACACGGCCGCGACGCAGATCGCGCAGCTCACGGATGGCGGATTCCGATTCCTCCGCCAGGCGCACCAGGCGCTGCCCGTAGTTCTGCAGCACCCGGCCGGCGTCGGTGAGCGTTGCGCTCTTCGACGAGCGGTCGAACAGCTCCTCGCCGAGCTCGCTCTCGAGCCGGCGCACCGCCTGGCTCACCGCCGGCTGGGTGCGGTGCACCTTGCCCGCCGCCCGCGAGAAGCTGCGCTCGTCGGCGACCGCGAGAAAGACGCGCAGGGTCCCGAGGTCCATAAGACTGTCTAATTGTAACGTAAAGATTATCACTTTGACTTCTACCTTGCCCGGGCGTTACAAGTGGGGGCCATGAGCTCACGCCCCGACCGCGTCATCCTGTTCGACACCACGCTTCGCGACGGCGAGCAGGCGCCCGGATTCTCCATGGACGTCGCCGCCAAGCTCGCGCTGGCGCGGGCGCTGGACCTGCTGGGCGTGGACATCATCGAGGCGGGGTTTCCGATCGCATCGCCGGCCGACTTTGAAGGTACCAGGCAGGTGGCCCGCGAGGTCCGGCGACCGGTCATCGCCGCGCTCGCCCGCTGCAGGACGCAGGACATCGACGAAGCGGCGCGGGCCCTCGAGGGCGCGGAGCGGGGGCGCATCCACACCTTCCTCGCCACCTCCGATCTGCACATCGAGCGGAAGCTCCGGACGACGCGCGAGTCGTGTCTCGATCAGATCTGCGACGGCGTCAGGCGCGCCCGGCAGTACGTCGAGGACGTGGAGTTCTCGGCCGAGGACGCCACGCGCAGCGACCGCGATTTCCTCTGCCGCGTCGTGGAGGCGGCCATCAGATACGGCGCGACGACCATCAACCTGCCCGACACGGTCGGCTACGGCGTGCCGGACGAGACCCGCGAGTTCTTTACGGACATACGGCGTCGCGTGCCGAACTCGGACAAGGCCGTCTTCAGCACCCACTGCCACGACGACCTCGGGCTCGCCGTCGCCAACAGTCTCGCCGCCCTCGAGGGCGGCGTGCGGCAGATCGAGTGCACGATCAACGGCATCGGCGAACGGGCTGGCAACGCGTCACTGGAAGAGATCGTCATGGGCCTCCGCGTCCGGCAGGATCGCCTGCCCTACGACACCGCCGTTCGCACACCGCTGCTCTTCGAAACCAGCCAGCTGCTGGCGAGGCTCACCGACGAACCGGTGCAGTCGAACAAGGCGATCGTCGGCCGCAACGCCTTCGCTCACGAAGCCGGCATCCACCAGGACGGCATGCTCAAGGACTCACGAACCTACGAGATCATGAAGCCCCAGGACGTCGGCCAGATGGGCGAGCAACTCGTCCTGGGCCGCCACTCGGGCCGCCATGCCGTGCAGCGGCGCTGCGAGCAGCTGGGCCTCACGCTGGCGCCCGACGAGCTGGCCCAGGTCTACCACGGGGTGATCACCATGGGTGAGCACCGCAAGGCGATCGGCGACAACGACCTCAGACGGATCGTCGAGCGTGTGCGGCAGACGGCCGACCTGATGTCTTGATCGGGTCCGTCGACCGCAGAGCGTCATCCTCAGCCTGCAATAGTCGCCCTGCCCTCTCCAGCCTGCGATCTCTGCAACCGTGTCGATTCCCGTAAAATGTAGCGATGTTCCCGCTTCGGGACGTGATCCCGTCCCGGACGACGCCCTACATCACGCGCACCGTCATCGTGCTGAACGCGCTGGCTTGGTTCTTCGAGCTGGCCTTGCCGCGCGACGTGCTGCCGGTGTTCCTGCAGTTCTACGGCGTCGTGCCCGCCGACTTCAGCGCGCCGACACTCATCAGCTCGATGTTCCTGCACGGGAGCTGGTCGCACGTGATCGGAAACATGTGGTACCTCTGGATCTTCGGCGACAACGTCGAGGACCGGATGGGCCACGCGCGCTTCCTGGTGTTCTACCTGCTC
>CAZCEL010000205.1:0-4927 GCA_964497175.1 uncultured Bifidobacteriaceae bacterium | reverse complement strand
CCAGCGGTGCGATCGCGGGCACGATGGGCGCCTATTTGGTCCTGTATCCGCATTCGCGGGTCCTGACGCTCGTGGGCCTCATCGTCTTCTGGGAGATCATCGAGGTGCCGGCCGTGCTGCTGCTGGGCTTCTGGTTCGTGATGCAGCTGTTCAGCGCCGGCACGGTGGCCATCACGGCCAGCACCGGCGGCGGCGGCGTGGCCTTCATGGCCCATGTCGCCGGATTCGTCATGGGTGCCGTCGCCGTGTTTGCGTTCAGGAAGCGCAGGGAGAGGGATATCTGGGCCGCGTAGCTCGGGGCGCTCCAAACGGCCCGACCTACGACTTCTCGCGAATCCGGCGATCGAGGCGCGCGAACTCGATCAGCAGTTTTTCGAGCTGCGAGTCGTACGCCTCGGCGGGCATCCCGGGTTTGCGCGCTCTGAGATCGTCGAGCTCCTGCTGCACCTCGGCACGCCGGCCGAGAAGCGCGGTGAGCTCGGCGTCGCCCGTCACGGCGACGGGGGCCTCGGGTTGCAGATACGTGACCTGTGCGATTGCTCCATCAGGACCCTCGGCGTCGGCCTCGCGACCAATGCCGTCGCCGCTGTCGTCGAGCAGCGGCCGCTCCGTGGCGAGCTGTCCCCGCTGGTCGAACCATTGCTTGACACCGGCCGCCGCGGACACGAAGGCCTCCCAGACCGACACCCTCCCATTTCTGTCGCGGTCGGACGCCTGTTCGCCGAACGCCCGTACGAGGAACTCCGGAAAGACCGTCTCGAACTGCTGCGCGGGCGAGTCCGACGCAGTGATCACCACGCGTCGGGGTCCCGCGAGCAGCCCCAGAAAGGGAAAGCTTCCGCTGGCCGCATTCACGAACACCAGCCGCCCGGGAAGTGGGCGGGCCAGGTCGGTCCATTCGGCCGCTGTGAGATCCGGCCCGACGAGATTGAACTTCGATTCCTCGCCGGCGTCGCCCGTGCCATGGCCCATGAGCAACACCACCACCACGTCGTCTCTGCCCACACGGCGGCCAAGCTCGGCGAACGCACCACGGACATTGTCGCGGGTCGCCCGGCGGACGCCGTCGGCCTCCTCATCCGCGAGGATCAGCACGTGGTCGTTCGGGTAGCCGAATTTCTGCCGTAGGATGTCGGCAAACGCGGTCCGCCACTGCTGGTACTTCCGGGCGTACTCGGGACCGCCCGAAGCGCCCGTGACGATCAGCGCGAAGCGTTGTCTGCCGCTGATGGTTGGGCCGCCTTGAGCAGCCAGGGCTATCTCAGATTGCAGTAGCGTCACTGCAACCTGCTCTAGACACCACACGCCTAGTACCGCCGCTGCCATGACCGAGGCTTTTCGCATCGGTCTCACCTGAGACCCCAACGCCGCCGAAGCGTCCACTCGGAGGCGAGCAGCGCAATCATGAGAGCGAACGCCCAGGGTTCGTGCCAGATATCCCGCCGCTCCGGCTCCCCGTTCTGCGGAACCGACGCCTGCAGCCACGCGGGGATACGACCGACCTCAGATGCGGGCACGTACCGGCCGCCCGACCGATCGGCGATCCGCCGCAGGAACCCCTCGTTGAGACGAGGCTCGTGGAACTCGCGGTCGGCGCCCCCGACGAGAAACCAGCGGTCCGCCGCGCCAAGAAGCGTCCCGTCCTGCTTCGCCTCGACACGAAGGCGGTACAGGCCGGGTTGATCGACCGCGAGCGCGGCTGTATGCCGTCCGCCCACTGACGCGTCAGATCGGAAGGCCAACGGCCGCGTATCGCCCCGGGGCGTTGTCAGCACGGCGTCCAGCATCGCCCGCGAGGCCGGTTCGAACGCCGGCGTTCGCGCGTCGACCTGAAGGGCGACGGTGTCGCCGGGCTCCACCTCGTCGGGCACGATGACCATCACGGGATCGGGGGCGGTCACCGAGAGCCAGCGCGCGACCTGACGCCAGAACAGCTCATACCGGCGATCGCTGGAGGGCACCATCATGCGCCAGCGCCACGAACCCTCGCCGGCGAAGACCATCGACCGCCCGCGGCCATACCTCTGTACAGCGACGAGCGGGTAGAGACGGCCTCCCGGCGCCGCAACGACGGCCAGGACCGACGCGCCCGGCCTGGGGCCGCCGACCAGCGCGCTTCCGGCCAGGGCGGGAAGGCCGGCCCAGAGTGTCCCGATCTCGGCGAGTGGGCCGATACGCATCACGGGATGACCCAGGCCATCGCGCGTCAGCGTCACCGTATTGTGCGGCCCAACCGTTGCGCCTCCGATCCCGCCCGACGCAAGACCTCCACGTCGATCGCTCAGCTCGACGGGCAGCACGTCTTCGAGCGGTGTCCCGATCAGGCCACGCCCCGCAAACGATCGGCCGCCCATGACGAGCACACCACCGCCACGGTCCGCGACGAAGTCCGCGACCATGCCAAGCTGCGCGCGCGTGAAGACGTCGCCCTCGATGTTCGCCAGCACCAGCCCGTCGTAGGCGTTGAGCGCGGCCTTCGTCGCTGGGAATCCAGAGGTCAATGCGGACGTGCGACCGCCGCCGGCCTGGATCATGAACGTGTCGCGGCCTTCCTCGTTCTGCCCCTTGCGGACCACGACATCGAGCTCCAGGCCGCTGTCACGCGAGAGCGCGCGCATCATGAAGCTGTGTTCGTATCCCGGTCCGCCCGCCAAGATCAGGATTCGCCGCTTGCGGCCGGCGGGGCTGACGAGGAGGCTCCGCCTGTTGTTCTCGACGGCGGCTTCGTCATCCTGCGGATCGATGTCGACCGTGTACTGCGTGGGGTTGCGCAGGTCGGGAGAGACCGTGAAGACCTCCTCGATGGGCGACCCGTCCGCCTGGGGCACGACGCGCCGGCGGTCGATGATCCCTCCGTCGGCCCGCACGCGCAGCTCGAACGGAGTCCTGCCGTACCCATGGCTTATAGCCGTGACGCGCAGGTCCACCGAGGCCTGGTCGAGTTGCGGATCTCCGGCCGTCAGTCCCAGCACCTCGCGGTCGGCGGCACCGCGAGGCGATCCGAACCCGACGGTAAAGACCGGTGGACCCTCGCCAGGAGTCGACGTCGGTTGTCCCCGGCCCGTATCGGCGCCGTCGGATAACAGAATGATGCCGGGCACGCGACGGCCGCGCACGCGCTCACGGATCGTCGTCAACGCACCGGCCAGATCCGAGCTTCGCCGATCGGCGGCCAGCCCCTCGACCGAACCTCGCAAGAGGGTGTCGCCGACCGTGTAGATCTCGGGCGTGCCCTGGATCGCGAGCGAGGGCAGCAGGTCGGTGGTCAGCAGGACCGTCGCAGCCTCGATCCTGCTGTGTCCGTCCACGTCGGTCACGCGCATGCTCCGTGACGCGTCCACGAGCACCGGAATGATCGTCGCGCCGGAGGCGGCGGGCGGCTGAGGGCCCGCAGCCCACTCAGCACGGCTCGCCTGGAGCGCGACAGCCCGACCCGCGGACCACGGTAGGAATAGACGGCAACCCCGCCGATCGCCGCGGCAATCGCGACGGCGATCCACCAGGGAAGGAGGGCCGCGAAGTGCATCAACTCAGGGATTCGGCTTCTTCGTCGCGAGCGCCTTGAAGTAGCTGTCGACCTGCTGCTGGTAGTCGGTCGGCGCCCGGTCCTCAGTGCCGGCGGCCAGGCGAGTGCGTGCGTCTCTCTCCTGGATTCTGCTGAAGAGCGTCGTCTCGGCGCGTTCGAGCGCCTGCGTCGCCTGCTGTTTCATCTGCAGCCACCGCGAGAAATCCTGCTTCCACGCCTCGGTGCCGGGGGCCGAGAGCACCATGCCCTGGCCTTCGAACGTGAAGCCCTCACCGCTCCGGGCATAGCCGGCGTCCTCGCGCCGGAGCTGATCGAGCAGGTGACCGACCTCGCGCATCTGCCGGTTCATCTCCGCGCGAAGTCGGGCAAGGCTTTCCGCGGACTGCGCCGCCCGAGACGCGTCGGCGGCCGGTTCGCGATCGAGACCCTCGATGTCCCGGGTCAGCTCGTCGAGACTCTGCTGCAACTCCTGCGCGCGCCGGCGCTGGCCCGCCAGTCTGCGCGACGCGTCATCCCCTGAATCATCGGCGGCGGCCAGCCGGTCGGCCAGGCCGTCGAGAGCCCGGGCAATCTCCTGCTGAGCGTCGGCACCCTTGGAGGTCGAGACGCCCTTGGGGGGCGCGGTGCGCTCGGCGCTCTTGGCGTCGCCTTCGGCCGCCGAGCGCATCTCAGCGGCCGATTGCTGCATGCGCTCCACCAGACGCTGGCGGTCGAGATCGCTCGACGCTGTGGCAGCGGCCTGCCGCAGCCTCCTGGCAGAGGTGTCATCAGTGGCGCCTGAGGGCGCCATAGCGGTCTGACGCTTCAGTCCCTCCCGAAGGCGCTGCACCTGGTCGGCGAGGCGATCCTCGTCGCCGGCGAGCCGCCGCAGAGAATCGCGCGCGGCGTCGCCCTGCCCGGCGCGCCTCAGATCGGACGCCACCTGACGCTGTCGGTCGGCCAGCTGCCGTGCTTCGAGCTGCAGGTCGCCCAGAGCGCGGCGCCGGGCGTCGGCGCTGGTCGCCTGAAGCCGCTGTTCAAGATCGCGCAGCCTATCGAGCGCACGCGAGGAACGCTCGCTCGCCTGGCTCGCGTCCTGGCGGCCGAGATCGCGTGCGGCTCTGCGCATGTCTTCCGCGATCTCATGCATGCGGCGCCCGCTCTCGTTGCCACTGCTCGATCCGGTCCCTTGCTGTCCGGACGTCCGTCGACCGGGCTGCCGCTGTCCAGCCTGCTCGCGAGCCGACTGGTCCTGGGCGCGACTCGCCTGATTGGACAATCGCTTGGAGAGCTCCTCGGCTCGCTCCCGAAGCTCGTCCTGTTCGCGCGTCAGCTTCTCCAGCTCGCGTTTCAACTCCTCGAGGCTCATCTGTTCGCGGCGCTGCGCGAGATCCTGCTGGCGGCGCAGGAGCTCGTCCTGCC
>CAZCEL010000204.1:0-8152 GCA_964497175.1 uncultured Bifidobacteriaceae bacterium | reverse complement strand
TGCTCGCCGAGGCCTTCCTCCTCAAGCATCCTGGCGCCAGCATCATCTACGACCTGAGGGCCAGCCACGCGGTCAGGGACGTCGTCGGCGCACACGGTGGCACGGCACGAATGAACCGCGTCGGCCACGCGTTCTTCAAGCAGCGCATGCGAGAGACCAACGCGATATTCGGCGGCGAGGTGACCGGGCACTACTACTTTCGCGATAACTTTTTCGCCGACAACGGGTTCATCCCTCCGCTGCTGATTCTCGAGCTGATGTCGAAGACAGGGAAGAGCCTGAGCGATCTCCTCGCTCCGCTTCGAGCGAAGTACTTCATCTCCGGCGAAATCAACACACCCCTGGCTCGCCGGAGCGATGTCCCCGCAAAATTGGCCGAGCTTGCGGCGCGCTATGCCGACGGGCATCAGTACGACCTGGACGGTATCTCGGTCGAGTACCCGGACTGGCACTTCAATGTGCGCCCGTCGAATACCGAGCCGGCGCTGCGGCTCAATCTCGAGGCGGACACGCCCGCACTGATGGCCAGCAAGCGCGATGAGGTGATCGCGCTGATTCGGGCGTGATAGACTGGCCGCCGGGTCTCCCGGGGCGCGGGCTTAGCATAGTGGTAATGCCCTGGCTTCCCAAGCCAGTTAGACGGGTTCGATCCCCGTAGCCCGCTCCATCGTCCGCACTACCGCGCTGGAGGGCCCTCGGCACGCTGACTGCTCTGGGCCTGCTGAACGATCTTCACACCGGCGCTCGCGCCAATGCGCGTTGCGCCGGCGGCGACCAGCGCCTTGAGCGCCGCCAGGTCCCTCACGCCACCCGCGGCCTTGATCCCCATCTCGGCCCCCACCACCCGTCTCATCAGCGCGACGTCCGCGGGTGTGGCGCCGCCCGGTCCGAAGCCTGTTGACGTCTTCACGTAATCGGCGCCGGCCGCCTTGGCCAGCGTGCAGGCCGTCACCTTCTCGTCATCTGTGAGGAGCGCGGCTTCGATGATCACTTTGCTGACGACGCCGCAGTCACAACATGGGGAAACGACCGCCACGATGTCCCGTTCGACCGTCGTGAGGTCGCCGGACTTGAGCGCGCCGAGATTGATCACCATGTCGATCTCACGCGCGCCGTCGAACATCGCCCGCCGCGTCTCGTAGGACTTGGTATCGCTGGTGGCTGCACCGAGGGGGAACCCCACGACCGAGCACACCCCCACGGCGCTTCCCTCGAGTCTGCGGGCCGCCCTCGACACCCACGTCGGGTTGACGCACACGGTGGCGAACCTGAACTCTACGGCTTCGCGGCAGAGCGCTTCGATGTCCCGCCGCGTCGCCTCGGGTCGAAGCAGCGTGTGATCGATGAGCGCCGCCACTTCTGCTGGCGCCCCACCTGCGGCATGCACGCCCACCCGTGTCGCACCGGCGTCGAGGATGCCTCGAAGCCGATCCGGACAGCAGTCGTTCAGCACGGAATGACAGCCGCAACGGCGGCTCGTCCGCGATTCGGCGCTGCCGAGCTCCGAGACGATGAGATCGATCAGGCGCTGAAGCTCCCCCCGGGTCATCGTTCCAGGTCCCGAATGATCGCGAGTCGGCTATCTCGTGGTCGCTTCACGACGTGCTTCGGGACCTCCGCCCGCGATTGCCGGCTTCGGGCTATCATCTCGTCGTCATGGAGGATCATCGGCCTCCGGAGGTTCTGATCACGGCCGATCAGATACGGCAGCGTATCCACGAGCTGGCCGCGGCCATCGGACGAGACTTTCCCGACGGCCTGCATTTGGTGGCCGTGCTCAAGGGCGCGTTCGTGTTTCTCTCCGACTTGGTGCGCGCCCTGGAAGGGGCCGTCTCGCTCGACTTCATGGCCGTCGCGAGCTACGCCAAGCGTACCACGAGCTCCGGCGAGGTCCGCCTCCTGAAGGACCTCGACTCCTCGCTCGAGGGCAGGAGCGTGCTCGTCGTCGAGGACATCGTCGATACCGGCCTGACGCTCACCTACTTGCAGGAGATTCTTCGAGCGCGCAACCCGAAGGTCCTCCGAACGGCCTGCCTGCTCAGCAAGCCATCGCGGCGCACAATCGACGTCACGGTGGACTACATCGGATTTACCATCGAGGACCGCTTCGTCGTCGGCTACGGGCTCGACTTTGACGAGCAGTACCGCAACCTGCCGTACATCGGTGTCATTCCCTCGCCGCTCCCTGCGGGACGGCAGCCCTGACTGCCCGCGCGAGGCTTCTGGCTTCCGCCAGCACGGCCGACCGATTCAACGTCGCGAGCCGGCGATTCCTCATCAGGACCCGACCGTTGACAACCGCCGTCTGAACGTCGTCCCCGCGCGTCACGTAGATCAGGTGCGAGACCGGATCGTAGAGAGGCGCCTGGCGGGTCGAGGTCATCGCCACGGTAATCAAGTCCGCCCGCTTGCCCGGCTCCAGCGAACCGATCACGTGGTCCATTGAAAGGGCCCTGGCGCCTCCGATCGTGGCCATGTCGAGCACTGTCTGGGCGGGAAGGACACTCGGATCGCCCGTGGCGAGCTTCGCCAGCAGCGCGCTCTGGCGCATTGCCTCGAACATGTCGAGGTCATTGTTGCTCGCCGCCCCGTCAGTCCCGATCCCAACGGCCACGCCTGCCGCCAGATACTTCGGCACCGGTGCGATGCCGCTGCCGAGCTTCATATTGCTCTCGGGGTTGTGGGAGACGCCAATGCGGTACCGCCTGAGGACCTCAATGTCGCCATCGGTCAGCCACACCGCGTGGGCGGCCACAGACCGAGGTCCCCAGAAGCCGATGGCCTCGAGATACGCGGTGGGTGACGCCTGGTGCTGCTCCCGGGCAGAGCGGGCCTCCTCTTGGGTCTCGGCCAGGTGAATGAGTACCGGCACCTCGTAGCGCCTTCCGAGCGCCGCCGCCTCGACGAGGGTCGCCCGATCGAGGGTGTAGATGGCATGTGGTGCAACCGCCGGCACTATCAGCGCGTCCGCCCGGTACTGCCTGATGAAGGTCTCGGCGCGGGACAGGCCCTCGCCGGGCGTCTTCGCGTCGGCGACCGGAAACTGAATGATCGTCTGGCCGAGCACACCACGTAGACCAGCTTCGCGAGCGACTTTCGCGATTTCCTCCTCGAAGTAGTACATGTCTGCGAACGTCGTCGTCCCTGACTCGATCATTTCGAGAACGGCCAGCCTCGCGCCTGTGCGAACGAACTCGGGTGAGACGGTCTTCGCCTCCGCTGGAAAGATGTACCTCTCCAGCCATTCCCGCAAGGGCAGATCGTCAGCGAGGCCACGGTACATCGCCATCGGCGCATGCGTGTGTGTGTTGACCAGTCCCGGAAGGACCACGTGGTCTCGCGCATCGACGATCTGCGCTGCCGTGTAGCGAGCCGCAATGGTCTCCCGCCGATCCACGTCGACGATGTCGGAACCGTCGATGGCCACAGCGCCTGGTGAGAACACCTCATGTGCGGCGTTTTCGGTGATGACCGTGCCACCCTGTACGATGAGCGACACCGACCGTCGGGCCTGTCCGGATCCGACAAGCGCGACCCCGGCGGCTGCAACGACCAGCACGAGACGCGTCACAGGACCGGGATTCTATCTCGGGTCGTGTATAGTGAACATCCTTGTGCCGCTTCATCTCGTGGATCATCCCCTCGTTCACGATGCGCTCGTCGCGCTGCGCGACAAGCAGACGATGCCGGAACACTTCCGGCGCGCGGCCACGCGAATCAGTGTGCTGCTGGCGGTCGAGGCGCTTCGGGGCGCCCAGACGCGGCGTATCGTCGTCCAGACTCCCCTTGGGCCGGCCGACGGCCGTCAGGTGGACCGTGACGTTGTCGTGGTGCCAGTCCTTCGGGCAGGCCTCGGCATGCTGGATGCCGTCCTCACTCTCGTGCCCGGCGCCCGGGTAGGCCACATCGGTCTCCAGCGGGATGAGACGACGGCGGTTGCCTCCCGGTACTATGCAAAGCTGCCAGCCGACCTGGACTCGAGCTTCGTGCTGATGATCGATCCGATGCTGGCGACGGGTGGCAGCGCAGTGGCCGGCCTCGATCTGCTACGCGCGGCCGGCGCCCGCGACGTGCGCATGGTGTGCATCGTCAGCGCGCCGGAAGGCGTGGCGGCGGTCGAGCGCCATCACCCGGATGTTTCGATATACACGCCCGCCGTCGACCAGGGGCTGGACGAGCACAGGTTCATCGTTCCAGGACTTGGGGATTTCGGCGATCGTCTCTACGGCACGCTGTAGCAAGAGAGGCCCGACATGGCAGAACGAGGCTCGGCCGGTGGAGGGGAGCGACACCGATCGACGGGAGTGCCGGAGGTCAGATGGCGGACGGCCCTGACATCCATCGCGCCGAACCGGATCCTGATCCGCGGGTACCCGGTGGACGAGATGATGGGGCGGCTCTCCTTTGCCGACGCCGTGTACCTGCTGCTGATGGGCGACTTGCCCTCGTCCGCCATCGGCCGCATGCTCAACGCCGTGCTCGTGTCGTCGCTCGACCACGGCGTCACTCCCCCGTCGACGCTCGCGGCGCGGAATGTCGCCACGACGGGCGCGCCGCTCAAGGACTCGGTCGCCGCCGGCATCCTCGCCTTCGGACCGCATCACGGGGGCGACATCGAGTCGTGCATGCGGTTTCTCGACCAGGGGCTCACGATGACCCGTGCCGGGCACACGCTGCAGCAGGCCGCCGACCACCTGGTAGGCGAGTGCCTGAAGGAAGGCACGACGCCGCCCGGCTTCGGCCACCGCATCCACACTCGCGATCCGCGCGCGGCGCGGCTGTTCCAGATGGCGCTCGAGCTCGAGCTCGAGGGCGAGCACGTGCGACTGATCCGGACGATGGAACGGACCATTGCCGCGAGACAGGAGGCGTTCGGGCGGCTGCTGCCGGTGAACGTGGATGGCGCCATCGCCGCCATCAGCGCCGACCTCGGCTTCGCGTACGAGCTGGGCAACGCCATCTTCCTGATTTCCAGACTTCCAGGGCTCATCGCGCACGCCCACGAGGAGCGACTGCGCCAGGCGCCGATGCGCCAGATCGATCCCAAGGATCACGACTACGATGGCGCGCGGGAGCACCGGCTGCCCGAAGGGCGAACGTAGCCCAAAGAGGGGTACACGCTGATAGAATGGCTACTCGGTGCGAGGTCGGAAAGACCGCAACCTCCAATCAATCGCGCGGGCGCTTAGCTCAGCTGGTTAGAGCGCGTGCTTCACACGCACGAGGTCAGTGGTTCGAGTCCACTAGCGCCCACCAGACGTCCGCCGAATGGGTCTTCCCACACCCGACTCGTCAGCAGTTCGCTCCTCAGCGAAGCTCACAAGCGGGAATGCTCAACATCGGGCGGCCCTGGGCGCACGCGATCTTGTCCGCGCTACGCCTGCTCGTCATCCCACGGTGATCGCTGCGGTCCCGGAACGATACCGGCGATATCGGGATCTTCCGCGCCGGAGTCGGCGGGCTTGAGTGCGCGACGATTCTTCGATTCCAGGCGGCGCGCGGCCTTCATCTGCTGCTTTTCCTGACGCGCACGTTCGCGCGCGCGCTTGTTCTGTGTGGGTCGTGATTTCTGCACGGCGCCCTCCCCCGGTCAACCCCGCGTGTCCGGCCTTGCTGGCCGGACGTCTATTGTAGAGTGGCGAGCGACAGCGCGCCAGTTCACGCCGGCCGGATTTCAGGTCGCGCTGGCGGGAGGTGACGACGAGCAGCACGTGAACGTTGGCACGACCGCTGGCGGCGCGCAGCACTGCGTCTTCCTCTGAAGCCGCTCGGCGTCCCGCCTGACCACCTCCAGATGCCCGAGCGCATGGCCCACGGCCTGACGAACGGTGGCCAGAACGGGATCCGCTGTCGGTGCCAGCCGGTAGTACATCCACACACCTTGCCGCCTGGCTTCCACAAGCCCCGAGCGCCGAAGGTAGGCCAGGTGCCGCGACGCCTTCGGTTGGGAAATCCTCAGGGTCTCGTGGATGTGGCACACGCACACTTCTCCCGACAGCAGCAGCGAGAGAATCCGCAGCCTGGTGCCGTCGGCCAGCGCGTGAAAGAGGTCTTCGGCAGCGCCCAGCAAGTTGTCCATATATGTGCCTTGACAAATATATCACGGGCCAGGTAGGCTCTCATATACGTGGATACAGATATTACAGGAGACGACCGATGACCGATCCAGTCCTTCAAGACGCCGTCCGGCGCAAGTACGCCGACATTGCCTCGTCACGCGGAAAACAATCGTCCTGCTGCGGACCCGCACCCTGCGGCTGCGGCGACCCGATCACGTCCAATCTCTACACTGACGACGACACCAGAGGTCTCCCCGCCGCGGCGCTCGACGTCTCGCTGGGATGCGGCAACCCGACTGCCCTTGCCGAGCTCGAACCCGGGCAGACAGTGCTCGATCTGGGGTCGGGAGGTGGCATCGATGTGCTGCTGTCGGCCCGCAGAGTCGGGCCGACCGGCAGGGTCTACGGCCTCGACATGACCGACGAGATGCTCGCCTTGGCCCGTGAGAACCAGCGCAAGTCCGGACTGACCAACGTGGAGTTTCTCAAGGGGACGATCGAAGCCATCCCGTTGCCTCCCGAGTCGGTCGACGTGGTGATCTCGAACTGCGTCATCAATCTCTCGCCCGACAAGGACGCTGTGCTCCGGGAAGCCTATCGAGTCTTGAAGCCTGGTGGCCGCCTGGCCGTGTCCGATGTCGTGCTGCGTGGCGACCTGCCGGCCGACGTGCGGCGCAGCCTCGAGCTCTGGGTCGGCTGTATCGCCGGAGCCCTGCACGAGCACGACTACGCGCAGAAACTGACCGCCGCAGGATTCGACGACGTGCAGGTCGAGCCCTGGCGCGTGTATCGCGTGGAGGACGCTCGCAGCTTCCTGCTGGGAGCCGGCCTCGACGCCGACCGCATCTCGACCCAGATCGAGGGCCGCGTCGCGAGCGCGTTCATCCGCGCCCGAAAGCCGCCTTCTGCCGCGTGCTGCGGGCCGCGGTGCTGCCACTGACCTCCAGACGCGGCCGTTTGCGAGGAGGTCGTCACAAGGATTACTCCTGCAGCACACGAATTCGCGAATCTCTGAATTCCGTGCCCAGCTCCAGTTGCGCTGCGGCCGCCTCCTCCCGGGTCAGATATGGGCCCACGTACACCACATACCAGCCCCCTTCGTCACGGGCAAAGGCAGGCAGACCGCGCTTCTCGAGGGCGGAAGACACGTCGGCAGCACGCGGTCCGTTGCGGAACGACGCGACGACCACCACGACGCCCGCGGCGGTCTCCAAGGGCTCGGCCTCTGCCGCGGCCTGGGAGAAGGTCGTTGAGGGCGTCCGGTCAAGCCCCACAGCCTGCGCTTCGGAGGCTTCGGGGGGAGCACCGGCGGAGATCGATGCCGGCGCAGGTGCGGACACGCCACTCCCTGCCGGCGAACCGAGCGACGCCGCAGGCACGCCCAGCCACCAGACGGCGCCCGCGCCGAGGAGAAACGCCGCGGCCATGGCCGTTGCCGTCGGCCAGAAAGTACGCACTCCCGTGCGCCGCCGTGACACGGGCACGTCGAGCGAGCGAATGGCGGAAGCTACCATCGATCGAGTGACCACCTCCTCACCCCGATCCGATGCCACCTCCAGCGCTCGATCGGCAATGAGATTGACGATTCGCGGGATCCCCCCCGACGCTGCGGAAAGGGCTTTGATGGCGGCCGCCGCGAACTCCGGCCGCGATGGGCTCCTCTCGCCCTCATCCGTCCCGAGGCCGTCCCGCCTCTGGGCTGCCTTCGCGGCTTCCAGGCGCCGCTCGACGTACGGCCCCACTTCGCCGTCGGCAAGCGGCTGCAACCGGCACCGTCGCGAGATCCGCTGACCGATCTGCCGCAATTCCGTCCCAGCCAGCATCGATTCCAGCTCGGGTGGTCCGACCAGAATCAATTGCAGCAGCCTCAACTGGTCGGTCTCGAAATTCGAAAGCAGACGGATCTCCTCGAGCACACCTGCCCCCAGGTGCTGCGCCTCGTCAATGACGACCACCGCATGGCTGTTCAGGGGAATCAACGAGGCCAGAAACTGCTGGAGTGCGAGCACACGCTCGTGACGTCCTGCCGTTACCGAGCTGCCGCCGGTCCGCGGCGGGCGCTCCACCCCATATCACTTCTTCAGGAAGACCTG
>CAZCEL010000203.1:0-8209 GCA_964497175.1 uncultured Bifidobacteriaceae bacterium | reverse complement strand
TCACGGTGACACGGGGGTCGTCAAGCAGGGCATCGGCACCTTCGGCAGCCGGTCGCAGGCCGTGGGCGGCATGGCCCTCCACCTGGCGGGCGCCAAAGTGAAGGCCAAGATGGCGAAGTTCGCGGCGGCCCTCCTCGAAGCCCACGAGGACGACCTCGTCTTCCAGAACGGGACGATCTCGGTCAAGGGATCGCCCTCGTCAGCCAAACCGTTCGCGGCCGTCGCCGCGTACGCGTACCGCCCGGTCCCGCTGCCGGCAGGTCTCGATCCCGGACTGAGCGAGGAGGCGTTCTTCGAGCCGACCAACAACACGTATCCCTTCGGCTGTCATATCTCGATGATCGAGATCGACAGGCAGACGGGCGAGCCGACGCTTCTCAAGCTCGTCGCCGTGGACGATGCGGGACACCTGATCAACCCGCTCATTGTCGAAGGCCAGATTCACGGCGGCCTGGCGCAGGGCATCGGGCAGGCCATGATCGAAGAGGTCGTCTACAACGAGGACGGACAGCTGCTGACCGGGTCGTTCATGGACTACGCCCTCCCCCGGGCGATCGACTTCCCGCGGTTCGAATTGGACTCGACCGTCACACCCACGCCCGTCAACCCGATCGGCGCGAAGGGCGTCGGCGAAGCCGGCACGCTCGGCTCCACGCCGTGTATCGTCAACGCGGCGGTCGATGCGCTGAGCGAGTTCGGCGTCACGCACGTGGACATGATGCTGCGGCCCGAGAAGCTGTGGCGCATCATTCAACAAGGACCGAAAGGCCAGGGAGGCCGGGCATGATCCCCACCCAGTTCGACTACGTCCGAGCAACGTCGCTCGACGATGCGGTGGCGAAGCTTGGCGCGGCCGGCGGCAAAGGAAAGCTCATCGCCGGCGGCCACAGCCTGGTGCCGCTCATGAAGCTGCGGCTCAGCGAGCCCGGGGTGCTCATCGACATCGCGCGAATTCCGGGCCTGTCCGGCATCCAGGAAAAGGGCGCGGCAATCGAGATCGGCGCCAACACGACGCACCACGACGTCGCCACGTCGGCGGTTCTCCGCAGGGTCTGTCCTGTGGTGGCCGAGGCTGCGGCCGAAATCGGCGACCCACAGGTTCGCAACCGGGGAACGCTTGGCGGCAGCCTCGCCCACGCCGATCCTGCGGCCGACTACCCCGCGGTGATGCTGGCGCTCGACGCCTCGATTCGGGTCGCCGGTCCTGGTGGCGCCAGGACCATCACGGCGAGCGACTTCTTCCAGGGCATGTTCACGGTGGACCTGAAGGCTGACGAGATCATCGTCGGCGTGCAATTCGCCCCCGCGAAGTCCGCCGCCTACGCCAAGCTCCGCCAACGCGCCTCGCACTTCGCCATTGTCGGCGTCGCGGCGGCTCTCGACGTGAAGGGCGGGACGATTCAATCGGCGCGCATCGGGCTCACTGGCGCCAGCTCGCACGCGGTCCGGCTGCGGGAGGTGGAAGCGGCGCTCAAGGGGAAACCGGTATCAGCCGCCGCCATCGAGGCGGCGGCGAAGCTCGGCACGAGCGTGAAGGACATGAACTCGGACATCCACGCGAGCGCCGACTACCGCCGCGCGATGATCGCGGTGTTCACCGCGCGCGCGCTCACGCAGGCGGCTGCGCGCGCGTAGGGAGCGGAGGGACGGTCACGCGACGTGGTCTGCGAGCTTTCCCTGAAGGCAGCTGAAGAATCGATCGAGCATCATCTGCGCCACGCCGCCGATGAGCCGCTGCCCGAGGCGCGCCAGCGGTCCTCCGGTCTGCGCCGTGCCCGTCACCTCAACGACGGTCCGATCCCCTTCCGGCCGCAACGCGATCGACGAGCTCCCTTTCACGAAGCCCGGCCGGCCCTGCCCCTCCACGACCAGACGATATGAGGCGTGAGGAACGACGTCCTGGATCAGGACCGTGCCGGCATACGTGCCCGTGATCGACGCCAGACCGACGGTGAGTTTGACGTCGTAGCGGCCCTCACCGGCGGGCTCGAACCGATCGCAGCCCGGAATGCACGCGGACAGGGCGGCGGGATCCATCAGCAGCGCCCAGACGGCCTCAGGTGATGCGTCGAAAGTGTAGGAGCCGGACAGTTCCATAGGCGACCCGACGCCATCTCAACTGCGGACTGCGCTCAAGTGTACGGCCAAGTCTGTCAGGTTGTTCAGCGTTCGCACGGGCATGAAGTCATCGACAAACGGCAGGGCCGCCTGAAGCCCTCGCGTCAGGGGCTCATAGCCCGTCGTCCCGATGAGCGGATTCAGCCAGATCAACCGTCGAGCGCTCCGCTGCAGTCGCGCGATCTCGGCGGCGAGCTCGGCTGGATCCCCGCAATCCCAGCCGTCCGAGACGATGAGGACCATGGGCGCGCCGTAGAGCACGCGCCGTCCCCATCGCTGGTGGAACTCGCGCATCGAGCTTCCGATGCGCGTCCCGCCGGACCAGTCGTGAACCGTGCGCACAACAGCGCTCATCACCTCGTCGGGCCTCGCGGTGCCGAGTTCGCGGGTGATGCGGGTGACCGTCGTCGAGAACAGAAAGGTCTCGACGGTGTGTCGCCGCGACAGGGCGTAGGCGAAGTGAAGGAGCGCGCGCACGTAGCGCTCCATGGATCCGCTCACGTCGCACAGCAGCACGAGCCGGACGGGCTTCATCCGCTTCGTGCGCCGCGGCAAGCTGACGATGTCGCCGCCGGTCGGGACGCTCCTGGCGATGGCGCGTTTGAGATCGATGCGCGGCCCGTTGCCGGCCACCCAGCGCCGGGTCCGCCGCTCGCCGGGATCCCATGGCAGGCGCGCCAGCAGGTCCCGGGCCTGAGCCCACTCGTCCGCGGTGAGCGCCGCGAGATCCCTGCTCGCAAGGCCGGCCTGGCGGCTCCATGTCTTCAGGCCACGAGCGGGGTCTTCGGTCTGCCCCCGATCATCGTCGGCACCTTCGGGGGCATCCTCTGGCAGAAGCATGTCAGACGCGACGAGATCCTGCGCTTCGGCCGACCTCCCTGACAGGCGATCGAACCCATCCTGATCCACTGGGGCCGCGCGCGCACGGCGTCTACTCCAGAACACCTCAAACGCCCGATCGAACAGAGGAATCTCGTCATGGCGCCGAAGGAGCAGCGTGCGGCAGGCGTAATACACGTCCTCACGCGACCCGAGGTCTACCAACCCCAGCGCCGTGACCAGTTCGGGGACTCTCGCCGGCTGGACCCGGATGCCGGCGTGGCGCAGGACGCGGCTGAAGCCGATCAGGTTCTCGAGGAGGCCGGACACGGCCTCAGGTCTGCGACGGGACGTGCGCCAGGGCGCGGCCCAGCAGCTCGACCGCGCGCTGCCCTCGGAGCGCATCCACGTCCTCTTTCGCCTTGAGGACGACGCCGAGCGTTTCGGCCAGGGCCTCCTCGTCGAGCGTGCCCCGGTCGAGCGCGACGAGCGCGGCCACCCAGTCGATCGTCTCGGACACACCCGGCTTCTTGTACAACTCCTGCCGGCGCAGTTCCTGCACGACAGCGGCGACCTGCTCGCTCAAGCGAGCCGAGGCGCCCGGCACGCGTTCGCGCACGATGGCGAGCTCTTTCCCGAATGATGGATACTCGATCCACTGATACAGGCACCGCCGTTTGAGTGCGTCGTGCACTTCGCGCGTCCGGTTGGAGGTCAGGATGACGAGCGGCGGCTCGGAGGCGCGAATGGTCCCGAATTCTGGAATCGTCACCTGGAAGTCCGCGAGCAGCTCCAGCAGAAAGCCTTCGAATTCCTCGTCCGCGCGATCCACCTCGTCGATGAGGAGCACGGCCGGGCGCGTGCGGGCCGGATCGATGGCCTGCAGCAGCGGGCGCCTGATGAGAAACGCGTCGCTGTAGAGCTCCCCTCGGGCGCGCGGCCGATCGACCGCGTGCGCGGCCTCGAGCAGGCGCAGCTCCAGGAGCTGCCGCGGGTAGTCCCACTCGTACAGCGCGTGCGTGACGTCGAGTCCTTCGTAGCACTGCAGACGGATGAGATCGGTCCCGAGCGCCGTCGCGACCGCGGCGGCCAACGCGGTCTTGCCGACACCTGCCTCGCCCTCGAGAAAGAGCGGGCGCTTCAGACGGAGCGAGAGAAATAGTGCAACCGCCAGGCCGCGGTCGGCCACGTAGTGGTGGGCGGCGAGGCGCCGCTGCAGGTCGGAGACCGATTCGGGGGCGATTGCGACAGCCACGTGGGTGTGAGTGTAGCGCAGCCATGCGGCGGATTCGCGTCCAGTTCGCCGGTGCTTCGTTAGACACCTGCAGCGCATTCCGCCGACGCGGTAAGGCGGCTCGTCCTGACCGGCTGGTATACTGGGCCTCGTGGAAGCCGAAGTCCGCGAGCGGTTCGAGCGCATCGAAGCGATTCTCGAATCGATCGCCAGACGGCAGGATCGCGCCGACAGGCGGCAGGATCGGTTCGATGAGCAGCTCCAGGCCAGCGCCGCGCGGCAAGATCGGGCTGATAGGGCGACCGCTGCGCACCAGGATCGGTTCGACAAGCAGCTCCAGGCCGCTGCTGCCCGGCAGGACAAGTTCGACAGGCAGCTTCAAGCCACGGCGAAGCTGGTCGCCGAAGGCATCAAGATTATCCGCACGTTGGCGCGAGATACGCGCGAGCTCAAGCGGTCGCAGAAGGCCTTTCTCGACTCGCTCCGCCACGGTGGGAACGGCCGTGGATCCGGGCGCTGACCGCTCGACCCAGTCAACGATCTCGTCGGTCTCAATCCTGGTGGTGGGATCGAATACTTCTTCAGTCGGCGATCGGCCTTCAAGGCCGAAGGACGCTACCACGCGATAGACGATTTTGGCAGTGTCGATCCGTCAGGCGTGGCGTTCACCGCGGGCCTGAAGACCTATTTCTGACGACGCGACGCCTGAGGACGTCGCACCGGGCGCTTGGGTGGAGAATTCTTACAGCGAGCGAAAGTTGGCGGGGTCGACGGGACTCGAACCCGCGGCCTCCGGCGTGACAGGCCGGCGTTCTAACCAACTGAACTACGACCCCAAGAAGCGCGTGTCCCTGGGCGGTACAGGACTCGAACCTGTGACAGCCGGCGTGTAAAGCCGGTGCTCTACCACTGAGCTAACCGCCCGCACATCCGATCATGAAGCCCAAAAACTCATTATATGTTGCCTTCAAGACGAGCAGCAACACGACGAGGAGCAGTCCGACAACCGCGCGGTGCTCGCGGTTGGCCATCACCTGCGCGAGGCTGAAGCGCCGCGTGACCAGGTCGGGATTCGAGTCGACGTCGCCTCGTCGATACCGCCCGTACCGATCGCCGAAGCGCTCCTGCAGAAACGCCACCTCCCGCGCGACCGCGGCCGTCATCGTGGCCAGCAGGTAGACCCCGATCGCGATCGCGCCGATGAGGGACGCCGAGGCGATCGCCAGGCCGGCCCCCATGAGTGCGGATCCGACATACAGCGGGTGCGCCAGCCACCTGTAGGGGCCCGACGCGGTGACCTCGCGCGACTTGTGGAGATGGCCGGCGGCCCAGACGCGCAACGCTTCGCCGGCCGCGGCCACCAGCGCGCCGGCAACGAGCGTCGCGCGCGTCGGTTGCGCGACGAGCAGCACGAGACCGCCGAACAGAAACCCGAGCGGAACGCGAAGCCGCGCCAGAAGGGCCGTCACGCGCCCTGCTCCGCCTCAGCAGGTCGGATCTGCGCGGCCGCGCCATGCAGCCGCCGCTCGACGGCCGCGAGGACCTCGTCCACCTCGATCTCCTCGAGACACATTCGTCCCCGCCGGCATTCGCGCAGGTGGTGGCACTGACACATTGACGCCCGGGACACGGTTTCGTCCTCGGCCAGCCACGGCCCGTTGCGCTCCGGCCGCGTTGGCCCGTAGATGCCGACCAGCGGTGTTCCGACCGCAGCCCCGATATGCGCCGGACCGGTGTCGCCTGACACCATCACGGCCGCGCCGCGCGCCAGCGCCACGACATCCACAATCGTCGTCTCTGGCGCGATGATCGCCGCACCCGCGGCGCCACGCACCACGGTCTCGGCAAGCTGACGCTCACCTCGCCCCCACAAGATGACCGACGCCAGGCCCTGTCGCTCCTTCAGGGCTCGGGCGAGCGCAGCCAGTTTGGCAGCAGGCCACCGCTTGTTCGACCACGCCGCGCAGGGATTGAGCAGCGCGTAGCGCCCTCCGGACTGCTCGAGCACGAGCCGAGCGGCCGGGGACGAGGGTGCGTCGAGCGAAAACTCCGGGGGAGCTGCCGGGACATCGAGCCGGGCCAGCAGGCCGAGATTGATGTCCACGACGTGGCGTGTCTCCGACGGGGCATAGATGCCAGCCCCGCCCGGATCGTGGACTTCCGAGTAGAAGAGGCGGGCGAGGGGCTCGCGCAGATAGCGTGACGCAAACCCGATCACGCGCGCCGCCCCCGAGCTTCGCGCGATCAACGCCGACTTGATGAGGCCCTGCAGGTCGAGCGCCGCGTCGTAGTGCGCGGCGCGAAGCTCCCGCACGGCCGAGAGGAGCGACGCCCCCGAGCCGTTGCCCCAATCGGCGATCGCCAGGCGCCTGTCGATTGCGGGCACAAGATCGAGAATCTCCCGATGCCTGCTGCTGACGAGCCAGTCGATCCTGGAGGCAGGAAACGCCCGGCGGAGCGCCGCGGCCACCGGGATGGCGTGCACGATATCGCCGAGCGCCCCGAGACGGACGATGAGAAAGCGAGTCACCTTCGCGTTCCGGAGACATCCGCGATGCGGGCAATCAGGTCGCTCGTCGCGTGCCGTTTCGGGCCACCCACGATGACGGTGCGCCCGCCGTAGGAGATGACCACAGCGCGCTCCGGCACAGAATCCTGGGTATGGTCCGTGCCCTTGCAGTGGACGTCCGGTTTGAGCAGCAGCAGCAGGCGGCCGACGTCGGGGCCGCCGAAGATCACCACATAGGCCACACCGCGAATGGCAGAGACGATCTCCGCCCGGTCGGAGGCGCCGAGTACCGGACGACCCTCGCCCTTCAACGCCCGCACAGACGCGTCATCGTTGACCGCCACCACCAGCCGATCGGCTTGCTCGGCCGAGGCCCGCAGGTAGCGGACATGCCCGGCGTGCAGCAGGTCGAAGCATCCGTTCGCCAACGCGATCGTACGGCCCTCGGCCCGGTCGCGGCCGACCTCCTCGACCAGCTCAGGTTCGGTGAGGACTCTGCCCATGCCCAGCCCAGACTTCACGTCCCCGCTCGCATCCGGATCCGGCCCTGAGCGACTCCTTCCTGGGACCAGCTCTCACGGGAGGCGTCGTGATCGGCTTCCACCGCGTCGATGAGCTCCTGCTCCGTCAGCACAGTGGATCCGTCCTTGCCCTCTGCCAGACCGGTCGCGTAGTTGGCCAGGCGAGCGGCCTCGTAGAAGGAGGCGCCGGCCGCCAGCGCGAGACTGAACGTCGCGACAGCGGCGCCGCCCTCGCGCCCCGTGCCTTCGACCTGCCCGGTCTCAGGACCGGGCACGAAACCGGGTAGATGGATGGTGCGTTGTCGCGTCTGAAACAGCGCCATCCCGCGTCTACCTCGCCTCACGAGCAGGGCCTGCATCCGGGTCCGGTGAAGCAGCGCTCGCCCGGCCCGCTCCAGGACCCGTGGATCGCCAGCGCCCCTGCCCGGTGCATCGATCCCGGAGTCGACGGCCGTGCCCGCGGTCAGGCCGCGATAGCCGCGAAGACCGCGCCGGCTGTCAACGATCACCGGGACCTTCCGTCTGCGGTGCCTCTTCGAAATTTTGCGCTGCAGGACATCGGCCAGGGCGGGCGTCATGAGGCCGGATCCGAAGTCGGACAGCAGCAGGGCATCGCATGTGGCAATCGCCACTCTGAGCCGCTTCATCAGATCCCTGTCAATGCGACGGGCGGCAGGCCACCCGGCGTCCCTATCGATCCGCACCACCTGCCGTACCGGGGGGAGCGCACCCTCGAGAATCCGCGTCCTCACCGGAATCCGGTATCCCTTCAGGCGAACTACCGGGGACCGATCGATTTGCCCGGACAGGGTGGCAAGCAGCCGGCGGCCGTCGCTGTCGCCGCCGACAACACCGGCGAGGGTGACACGTCCACCCAGGGTGGCGATCGAGCGGGCTGCGTCGGCTGCGCCGCCGGGCACCCGCTCGGTCGCGGTGTGCCTGAGCACGAGGGCCGGCGCCTCGCGAGGCGCCGAGGAGCGTTCACAGTACACGTGTTCCTCGGCAATG
>CAZCEL010000202.1:0-8216 GCA_964497175.1 uncultured Bifidobacteriaceae bacterium | reverse complement strand
GGATGACCGGCAACGAGCAGGACGCCGAGGACATCGTGCAGGAGAGCTTTCTGCGCGCCTACCGCCAGATCGGGCGATTCGAGGCGCGCGCCAACTTCGGCACGTGGCTCTATCGCATTGTCGTCAATTGTGCCGTGGACCGGCTGCGAACGCGGCCCAAGGGACGCCTGACGGGCATCGACGCCCTGCTGGGCGAGACCGCGGTCGAGTCGCGGCCGGGGCCCGATCGGCTCGCGGCGAGCGAGGAGATCGGGCGGAAGGTCCGAGACGCGCTCGACGCGCTGACGCCGCTCGAGCGCGCGGCCTTTACGCTACGCCACTACGAGGGACTCTCCATCGCCGAGATCGGCGGCATTCTGAATCTGGGCACCAGCGCGGCCAAGCACGGCGTGTTTCGCGCCGTGCGCAAGCTGCGTGCCGCGCTGGCGCCGCTGCATGCCGCCGCGTCGGAGTGACACATGGCTCATCACCCCAGCGACAACCGACTGATTCTCTCCTACTACGGTGAGGGGCGTCGCCGGCGCGGCCTCGAACGCCACCTGTCGGCGTGCGCGGCATGCCGGGCGCGCTGGGCCGATCTCGCCGCCACGCTGAGCATGGTTTCTCCGGCCGCACCGCCGGAGCGTAACCAACGGTACGGGCTCGAGGTATGGCAGCGGGTGCGGCCGTGTCTGCCCGATGCGCACGCCTTGCGGTGGCCCTGGGCAGCGTGGCGGCCTTTGATCGCGGGGGTTGCGATGACGGCCCTGGTGGCCTTGGCGGGATTTCTGGCCGGACGCTACGTGTCAGGGCCAACGAGGGTCCGTCCTGCCGCGCGCGACGTCGCGTTCGACGCGGACGCGCGTGCCCGCACCGCCGCGATCGTCGAGCACCTCCAGCAGTCCGAGCGCGTGTTGCTCGACCTCATCAACGGAAGCGACGAGCCTGCCGACATCGACCGCGAACTGCAGCGTGCGGCGACCCTGATCGAGTCGAGCCGGCTCTACCGCGATGCGGCGCTCAGGGCGGGCGAGCTTGGCGTGGCCGACGTGCTCGACGATCTCGAGCGCGGGCTGCTGGACGTCGTCCACCTGCCGAGGTCGTCCACGTCCACTGGACTGCTCGCCTTCCGGGCCGAGCTCGATACCGGGGCGCTGCTCTTCAAGGTCCGCATCACCATCGACGAACTGCAGGAGTGGGACTCGACGCCCGTACCCGGTCCGGGCACCACATAGGGATGACCATGACACGCACGCTTCACTGGACCATCGTCGCGACCTTCGTCGGCCTGAGGGCTGCGGCTGCCGCGCAGGGGCCGCCCTCCCCTCCGATGGTTCCGCCGCCTTCTGCTCCGCCGGGGCCTGTTGTTTCGGACCGGGCACGGTCGGAGGATCTGTATCGCCAGGCTCGGGTGCTGATTGACGAGGGCCGATACGAACAGGCGGTCGGGCAGCTCGACCGACTGATCCAACGCTTCGACAGGAAGGAGCGGCCGTCGAAAAGCACCGCGCGCGTGGATGCGGCCTTCTACTGGAAGGCGTACGCGCTCGGCAAGCGGAGGCAGATGGCGGAGGCCCTGGCGACGATCGAGGATATGCAGAAGAAATTCGCCGGGAGCCGCTGGATTCGCGATGCCCGTGCGCTGGAGGTCGAGATCCGACAGGCGTCCGGCCGGCCTGTGCCTCCAGAGGCACAGGCCGACGAAGACCTGAAGCTGCGGGCTCTCGGCGGCCTGATGAAGCGCGACCTCCACCGGGCGCTGCCCATGGTCGAGCAACTGCTCACAAGCGCCTCGTCCGATCGCGTCAAGGGCAACGCGTTGTTCGTGCTGAGTCAGAGCCGGTCCGCTCGGGCGCGAGAGATGATTGCCAGCGTCGCAAGAAACAGGTCGAACCCGGACCTCCAGATTCGCGCGGTCCGCTACCTCGGTGTCATGCGCGCGGACAGCGACCTCGCAGCGCTGTATCAGCCAGACGCCTCAACTGAGCTGAGGCAGTGGATCGTCCAGAGCCTCTTCTTCAGCGGCAGCGCATCCAGACTCGCGGTGCTGGCCAGGACGGAGACGGACCCCGAGCTCAAGAAGGACATCGCCTCCAAGCTGGCGGCGCTGAAGTAAGCGGGGCGCTGACTCCCGATCAGCCCTGGGAGCTGCCTGCGCCTTCGACACGGCGGAGGATGGCTTCGATGTCGTCGCCGGTCAGCGTCCGGCTCGACACCTTGGCGGCGGCCAAGACCGCGTCGACGATGGCGTCGGTGGCGGGCAGGCCGCGGCGCTCGAGCCAGAACGCGACATTCGAACGGCCGGACATGGGACCCACATCGATCTCCTGCCGCCGTCCGACGAGACTGGCGGGGACGGCTGCGTACACGAGATCCATCAACGCCTGGTCCTGCTTCCGGTACGCCTTGACGACAGCCGATGCGTGAACACCGGTGGCGGTCCGGAACGCATCGGCGCCGACGACAGGATAATTCGGCGGGATGGACACATCGCAGGCGCGCGACACGGCCTCGCAGTACCCGGGCAGCGCCGACAGGTCGCGCTCGATGTACCCCATCATCACCAGGTTGACGAGCAGCAGATCGATCGGCGTGTTGCCCGAGCGCTCGCCGATCCCGAGCGCTGTCCCGTGCAGGCGCGTGGCCCCGGCACGCAGGGCGGCCAGCGCGGACGCGACGCCCAGTCCGCGATCGCGGTGGCCGTGCCAGTCGATGCCCGCCTCGACGCCGAGTTCCTCGAGCAGGCCTTTGACGAAGCCGACTACCGCTGCCGCACCCTCCGGCGTGGCGTGGCCAACCGTGTCCGCGACGCAGAGCCGCGAGGCGCCGCTGCGGAGCGCCGTGGTGAACAGCGCCCGCAGCGAGTCGGGATTCGCCCGGGTCGTGTCCTCGGTGACGTACATGACGACGAGGCCCTCCTTCACGGCGAAGGAGATGGCCTCCTCGGTGCACTGTTTGAGATAGTCGAGCGTCCACCCTTCGGTGTACTGGCGAATCGGGCTCGATCCGATGAACGTGCAGCACTCGATGGGAAGGCCGGTTCGCTGCGAGATCTCGACGATCGGTCGGATGTCGGCCACGAGGGTTCGCGCAGCGCAGTTGGCACGGATGCCCAAACGGAGGTCCGAGATCGCCCGGGCGAGGCGCTCGACATCCCGCGCGACGCTCGCGCCCGCGCCGGGCAGGCCAATATCGGCCGTGTCGATCCGCAGAGCGTCCATCCGCGTGAGCAGATCGATCTTCTCGTCGATGGCCGGCGTGCGCACCGAGGGCGACTGGAGCCCGTCCCTCAGCGTTTCATCGTCCAGCATCGCGACGGGGTGGGGTCCCGGATCGGACCGGTTCCAGTCGTAGATCAGCCTGCTGACGTCCTCCACGGTCACTCCACCAGGCCGCCCCGCGCGAGCGCGCGAGCCGCGGACCCGCGGTCTTTCCGGGCTGCGATCCAGATCGCTGCCACTCCCGACGCCAGCGTCGCGGCGCTTGCCAGCGACGCGACGCGGACGGCGTGCGACGTGGCTTGCGGCATCCGATCGTTGATGAGCAGGAACGATCCGCTCCGGGCCGACACGGCAGCATCGTGTACGTACTGGCGGCCGGCCACGACGATCATGCGATCGAAGACGACGGTCCAGACCAGGACAGCCAGCGTGAGCCACAGGACGAGTGCGAGACGAACGGTCCGTCGGGGATCGCGCGGCGTCATGGTGCATCGGCCGGAATCGGCTCAGCCGATGTCAGCCGCATGCCGAGCCGATCGAGCAGCTGTCGATCGTGGGACGTGCCGGGATTCGGAGTGGTCAGGAGGCGGTCTCCCAGGAACACCGAGTTGGCACCGGCCACGAAGCAGAGCGCCTGGGCTTCGTCGGTGAGGGAGAGCCGGCCGGCGCTCAGACGGACGAAGGAAGCTGGCATGAGGATCCGGGCCGTCGCGATGGTGCGGACCAGCTCGATCGGATCCTCCCCCGCCTGACCGGCGAGGGGCGTGCCCGCGACGCGCACCAGGAGGTTCACCGGCACGCTCTCGGGATGCGGATCGAGCGAGGCGAGTTGCTGCAAGAGGCCACACCGCGCCGCGCGGTCCTCGCCCATGCCGATGATGCCGCCGCAGCAGACGGTGATGCCCGCGCGGCGGATCCGTGCGAGCGTCCGCAGCCGCTCGTCGTAGGTCCTCGTCGTGATGATCCGGCCGTAGAATTCAGGGGACGTGTCGAGGTTGTGGTTGTAGGCCGTGAGCCCCGCCGCGGCCAGGGCGTCGGCCTGATCCTGCCGGAGCATGCCGAGCGTACAACAGGCCTCCAGGCCGAGCGCGCGTACCGCGCGCACCATCTCGAGCACGCGGTCGAACGCCTCACCGTCGGGCACGTCCCGCCAGGCCGCGCCCATGCAGAAGCGCGTCGCTCCCTGGTCGCGCGCGCGCACAGCCGCTTCTTTCAGCTGTTCGACGGCGACGAGATCGGTCCGCTCCACGCCTGTCTGATAGTGGGCCGACTGCGGGCAGTACGCGCAGTCTTCCGGACACCCGCCCGTCTTGATGCTCAGGAGCATGCAGCCTTGCACCTGGTCGGCACGATGCCAGGCGCGGTGCTCCACCTGCGCGCGAAAGACCAGATCCGGCAGCGGTGCCGTGTAGAGGGCTGCGATCTCAGCGCTCGTCCAGTCGTGACGAATCGGTTGCCCGGCTGGGAGGGGCCCGGTCACAGTGCCGAGGAGTCTAACAAGAAAAATGCAGCGAGCACCAGCAGCGCGATGACCAGCAGGGCAATCAGCAGCGTCGGGGGCTGCCTGCGAGGGGAGGACTGGTGCGGCTTGAACGTCGCCTCGACAGTCGCTGTGCCGCAGCGATAGCAGATCAGCGCCTTGTCGGCGATCTCGGTTCCACACTGACGACAGATCATCGTGTCCCTCGAATGACGCCTCGCAGGGCGGCCATCACCGCGAGCATCAACCCGAAGGTGCAGACAATCGTCGCACCGGTCGGCAGATCGAGCACCAGCGACAGGTACACACCAAGAGCGGACACAAACGTCCCCATCGCCCACCCGATCAGGAGGCGCCGCCCGATACTGTCCGCGTAGAGCATGGCCGCGACCGACGGCACGATCAGGTAGCAGAACACCAGAAGCACGCCTGCGATCGCCACCGAGGAGGTCACCACCAGCCCGAACGACGCGTAGAACAGGAAGTCCCATGTCCGGATCGAGATGCCTCTCGCCTCGGCCGCGTCCGGATCCAGCGAGATCGCCAGAAACGTGTCCCGGAACAGGTAATGGAAGACGCCGACTGCGCCGTACAACAGCGCCGTCTGGCCGACCTCGAGCCAGGACACCGCCAGGATGTTGCCGACCAGCATGTCCTTCAGGTGCTCGCTCTCCGAGGTCGCCTTGCTCAGCGCCAGGATCGCCCCGGCCGACGCCACGGCGTAGCAGATGCCGATGACCGCTTCCTGCGGGATTCGTGCCCGCCGGATCCGGATGGCGGAGAACACGAGCGCGCCAACGAACGTGAACGCCAGGCTGATCCAGTACACGACATCCGCGTGGGGATCGCCGCCCGAGATCGGCAGCAGCAGCGCGATGGTGCCCCCGAGGGCCGCAATCTGGGCCAGCGACAGATCGACGAAGATCACGCCGCGTTCGACAACGTGGACACCCAGATAGGCGTGGATGCCCGTGAGAATCAGGCTGGCGAAGAACGGCGGCGCGAGAAACTGGAGGATGGCGGTGTCCATGGCCTCGATCACCGGGCGTCGCCGGGCTGCCTGAGGGCGCTCACGAGCCGGCCTACATTGTGGTCGAACAGCTTGAAGTAGTCCGTGATCTCCTTGGCCCCGCCCACCGAGGGCGGCAGAACGAGCACCTGGGCTCCGCTGGCCCGCCCAATCGCCCTCGGCGTCTTCAGGTCAAAGTAAGGCTCGACGAGCACGAGCCGCACGTTCTGCCGTTTCATCTCGGTAATGAGGCCCAGCGTGTGCTGGGGTGACGGCGGAATCCCCGGGCGCGGCTCGACGTAGCCGACGACATCGAGGCCGAACCGCTCGGCGAAGTTCGTGTACGAGCGATGGTAGGTGACCACCTTCTCGCCCTTGTAGGGCGCCATCATCGCCTGCCAGCGTTTCCCGGCCGCGTCGAGCCGCCTCAGGAAATCCGCCGCGCGTTCGGTGAACAGTGTCTTGTCCGATGGGCGGATCTCTGACAGCCTCGCCGCAATCGACGTCGCGATGATCTTGCCGTTCTCCGGATCCAGCCAGTAGTGGGGATTGCCGAGCGGGTGGACATCGCCCATCGCGCGCGTGATCTCGCCCCTGGGAATGTCCAGAATGCGCGCTTGCAGTGACACATCCAGGTAGCCGGTCGAGCCGGGTTGAATCCGCCGATTGCGGCTTTGCTGGACGAGCGGCGGCAGCCAGCCAACCTCGAGCTCGCGGCCGACCACGATCAGGATGTCGGCCCGCTGCAGCTTCAGGATGAAGCTGGGCTTGGGCTCGACGAAGTGGGGATCCTGGTAGCCCCTCGCGATGGCCTCGACCGCGACGCGGTCTCCACCGACCTCGGCGGCTATCGACGCCAGATCCTCGGTCGAGGTGACGAGGATGAGCGGGCCCTGCGCCCGCACCATCGGCGCAAGGCAGAGAGCTGCAAGGGCAGAGAGAGCGGCCGCACGCGGCAGGCGTTCCATGGGCCAGCCTCAGAACGGATGGGCGCCGTGCGCACCAACCGAAAACTGCAGTTGAAAAAGGAACTCGAACGCTCTCGAGCCTTCGGCATACGTCGAGCGCCGCAGCTGCCCACGCAGCTGGCTGAACTCGCTGGGCCAGAACGTGAGAGTCACCGATTGACCCGTGTCCCGGAGAAGGGCGTTCTCGGCGCGCGCCGATCGGTCCACGCGAACCCCGGTGAACCACCGTCGTCCGAACTGATAATCGCCCGACACGTAGAAGCCCGACGCCGCGTGCCGGCCATCCCACTGGTCGCGCCGGCTCCAGATCAGCTCGGATCGACCGATGAAGGAGCGGTAGACCGACCGCCGCAGCGGCCGCCACCTGACGGTCGCATCCAGGCCAATCAATCTCGTGGCTGGGCGTTCGGTCCCCATGAGGGCGTCGGCTCCGGTGTCGCTGCGGCCGAAGGCATACGAGGCGCCAAGGTCGATGTTGGTCGCCTCGGTGATGTCCTGATAGCCACGAAGATGGCCGAGGACCGCAAGCTCGCCGCGCCGGGTCGAGCGAAAGACACCCTCGGAGTCCCCCCGAAACATCTGACCGGTGGCCTCGAGAAAGACCCAGGGATTGGGGATCAGGCGCGCGACCGACACGCCGGCGTCGCTGATGCCTTCCTCACCGCCCAGCAGGTTCCCGGTGACGATCGGCCTATCGATCCAGGGCACCAGATGCCGGTGCATCGTATTCACCTTGCCGAACGACGCACGCATCTTCCCGACCTTGGCGAGCAGCCCCCCGGGCAGCGTTGGAAACGTCACGAAACCTTCCTCGAGGTCGACACCCTCCTCGCCAAACGCAAGGAAGAAGTCCGCTCGAGCGTACGGATCGACGATCGCCTGAAACGTCGCCTCGGATTCGGGCATGCGGAAGGCCGGGGCGCCAGTCATGTCATTCTTGCCCGCGGCCCCCAGGACGTTCCCGATCACCGCGATGTCCGGATTGAAGATCTTCGACGCCGCGGACACGTTCCCGTAGACAGGCAGCACGCCGCTGGGGCCTCCCGCCCCTGCCGCCCCGGCGGGCACCTCCGCGGTCGGAGGCCCGGGCTCGGCGGGGGTCGCGGGAACCGGGCGTTCCTGTGGGCCCGTTGAGGCCGGGGACCGCCCGGTTTCCACCGCGGCCAGCCGTGCCTCGAGCGCGGACATCCTTGTTTCGAAGTCGCGACGAAGTTCTTCCATTTCGCGGCGAAGCGCCTGTGCGGCCGCCGGATCCGGACGCTGCTCGGCACCGAGCGTTGGAGCCGGCAGGAGCAGGCCAAGCACACAAACGGTCTGAACGAAGCTGTACGCCCGCATGGGCATCCTCCACTAGTGCGTCCAATGCCAGTCCTTCGAGCTGCGATCGCATCCGTTCGGTCGGGATCGGATCGCCGGGCGCCCAAAACCGCGGACGGGCCGCCCTGAACGTGAGACGATCGAATCTCAGCCGCTGAAGAGATCAGGCGGGGACGGGAGGCGACCGGCCGGACGAGCAGGTCGCCTCCCGTCCCCGCCTGATCTCTTCAGCGGCTGAGATT
>CAZCEL010000201.1:0-8237 GCA_964497175.1 uncultured Bifidobacteriaceae bacterium | reverse complement strand
ATCCGCGCGCGCCGCGAGTCGCAGGGACTTGGGCCCGTCTACAAGCGAGTCGATACCTGCGCCGCGGAATTCGAGTCCTACACCCCGTATCTCTACAGCTCGTACGAGCCGAGCTCGGAGGCCGATCCGACGTCGCGACCAAAGGTCGTCATCCTCGGCAGCGGGCCCAACCGCATCGGGCAGGGGATCGAGTTCGACTACTGCTGTTGCCACGCCGCCTTCGCGCTGCGCGAGGAAGGCCTCGAGACCGTGATGGTCAACTGCAATCCCGAGACCGTCTCGACCGACTACGACACCGCCGACCGCTTGTACTTCCAGCCTCTGACCTTCGAGGACGTGATGGCGGTGATCGACGCCGAGCGGGCGGGCGGCGGTGACGTGTCGTGCCTCGTCCAGTTCGGCGGCCAGACGCCCCTCAAGCTGGCCCTGGCCCTGCAGCGGGCCGGCGTGCGCATCCTCGGTACCTCGCCCGACTCGATCGATCTGGCGGAGGACCGCCAGCGCTTCGCCGCCCTGCTCGCGGACCTCGACATCACGCAGCCGGCCAGCGGGACCGCCACCTCGCGTGAAGAGGCGCGCCAGGTGGCCGCGTCGATCGGCTTCCCTGTGGTGGTGCGTCCCTCCTACGTGCTGGGCGGTCGCGCCATGGCTATCGTGTACGACATGGGCACGCTCGACCGGTACATGACGCACGCGGTCGACGCCTCGCCAGAGCATCCGATTCTCATCGACAAGTTCCTCGAGGACGCGTTCGAGTTCGACGTCGACGCGCTTGCCGACGCCACCGGGGCCGTGGTCATCGGCGGCCTGATGGAGCACATCGAGGAGGCCGGCATCCACTCGGGCGACAGCTCCTGCGTCGTGCCACCGTTCATCTGCCCCGAGCGGCATCAGCAGACGATCCGCGACTACACGCGGCGCATCGCGCGCGCGCTCAAGGTCGTCGGGCTGATGAACGTCCAGTTCGCAACCAAGGACAACGTGGTGTACGTGCTCGAGGTCAATCCACGCGCCTCGCGCACGGTGCCCTACCTGTCGAAGGCAACGGGTGTCTCGCTCGCCAAGACGGCGGCCCGGATCATGGCGGGCCGGACGCTTGCCGAGCTTGGGCTGACCGGGGACCTGGACGTGGCCGGTGTGTTCGTCAAGAGCCCGGTGTTCCCCTTCGTGCGCTTTCCCGGCGTCGACACCATCCTCGGGCCCGAAATGAAGTCGACCGGCGAGGTGATGGGCGGGTCGACGAGCTTCGGTGTCGCATTCGCGAAGGCGCAGCTGTCGGTCGGCCAGCGTCTGCCCGACGGCGGCGTCGCGTTTGTCAGCGTCAACAACGACGACAAGCCGAATCTCCTGCCCATCGCGCGCGATCTGACTCAGTTGGGGTTTCACTTGATTGCCACGCGGGGAACGGCGGCATATCTCCGGGCCTACGGGCTCGAGGTGGGTGTCGTGTTCAAGGTCAACGAAGGCCGGCCCAACGTCGCTGATGAGATCGTCAATCGCAAAGTCGATCTCATCGTCAACACACCGCTCGGCCGCGAGTCGTTCTTCGACGACCGGGCCGTGCGCCGCGCGGCCATGATGCACGAGGTGCCATGCATCACGACGTTGACCGGTGCCGCGGCCGCCGTCAGCGCGATTCGGGCCATGCGGGAGCAAGGCGTCGATGTCCGCGCACTGCAGGATTACTACACAGGAATTGCCGCCGGCCGCGCGTAGACTCTCAGCAATTTCTGCAACACGACCACCCGAGCCACCGCGGAAACGGCCGGAAGCCCCTGATGTACGCGCGCATGTCGCCACGCCGGAGTGCGCGCGATCCTTGCACCGCGCCGCGCATGCGCTCGGTGGCCGCCATTCCCGCCGCCGCTCTCCTGGCCGGATGTGCGGTGGGCCTCGTCCTGTCCGACCTGCCACCCCTGTGGCTTGGCGTCGTTCTCGGCGCCTCGATTCCTCTGGGCGTCCTGCTCGCACAGCGCGCCGCCAGCCTGGCGCTGGCGGCGATGGTCGGATGCGGGTTCTGGGCGGGTGGCGTCCTGCTGGCGTCGCATGCGTGGCACGAGGCCTGGCGTCCGACACTCCGCAGCGCGTTCGTGCAGCTGGCCCTGCGCGAGCGGGGTACCACACAGCTCGGCGAGCACCCGTCGGTGGAGGAGGAGCGCGCCAATGTCGAGTTGACGGGGGTGCTCCGCCGGGATGCGGCCGTGACCGCTTCCGGCGGCGTGTCACTGGACATGGAAGTGACACGAATCGCCGGTGTCGAGCCCGATCGGCAGGCCCCGCGGAGCGGGCACGCGGTTCACGGTGGTGTCCTGCTGACGGTCGGGGGTGTCCTTGGCGTCGAGCGGATCGACCACTGGCGGGCCGGCCGAGCCATCCGCGCACCTGCATTGTTGCGCCGGCCGTCGCGCTATCTGAACCCCGGCGCGATCGATCAGGAGCGGTCCCTCGCCAGACGCGGTTCAACGCTGGTCGGCAGCGTCAAGAGCGGAGCCCTCGTGGAGGTCCTCGCGCGAGGGACCACGTTGACGGAGGCCGCAGCCCAGGGGCGCGCGGCCGTACGGCGGGCGATCGGCTCCGGCGTCGGTCGCTGGAGCTCGAGATCTGCGGCCATTGTCACCGCCATCCTTATCGGCGACCGGACGGGACTTGGAGACGAGGTCGAGCGGCGGCTCCAGGACGCCGGAACCTATCACGTGATCGCGATCTCGGGCGGCAACATCGCCATCCTCGCCATGCTGGCGCTGGGCGTGTTCCGCCTTGCTGGGTGGCTGGGACGCGCGGCGATGCTGACGGTCGTCCTCACGTTGACCGCGTACGCCTTTCTTGTCGGAGGCGGTCCCTCGGTCAATCGCGCGACGCTGATGGCGGTGGTGTATTTTCTGGGACGCGCGCTGGACCTTCGGGGCTCCCCCCTGAACACGCTTGCGGTGGCCGCCGCCCTGCTTGCTGCTGCCAACCCTCTCGCGGTCGCCGACCCCGGCTTTCTGCTGACCTTCGGAGCCACGCTGGCAATCCTCGTCGCCGTCCCCGAGCTTCGCGCTCGGCGGGCGCCGGGCGCTGTGGCGTCCCTCCTGGGGCTCTTCACGGCCTCGCTCGCTGCCGAAGTGGTGCTCTTGCCCATAGGAGCGACGTTTTTCTCGCGCGTGACGATGGCCGGACTGGTGCTCAATTTCGCGGCGATTCCGCTGATGGCCGTGGCCCAGCTCGCCGGCCTCGCCGTTGTCGCCGCCAGCCTGGCGTCTCCCGTGCCCGCAGCATGGGCTGGCTGGATCGCCCATCTGGGCGCAGAGGGTCTCGTGCGCAGCGCCGCTCTGGTGGATGTCGTTCCTGCGCTGGCCTGGCGCGTTGCGCGGCCTCATGCCGGGCTCGTCCTCGTCTACTACACGGCGCTGGTCACGGCGTGGGCCTTATGGCGGCGACGCCGGGCGAGGGGCAGCCGCGAACCCGGAATCGTCGGCTGGATCCGAAAAGCCAGCGCCATGCTCACGGCAGGCACACTCTTCTGGATTGCCGCGGAGCCGGCCCGGCGGCTGTCCGTCAAGAAGGAAGAGGGTCGATTGAAGGTGACCTTCATAGATGTCGGGCAGGGTGATGCGGCGCTCATCCAGTTCCCGGGAGGCCAGACCCTGCTCGTCGACGCGGGCGGGCCGGGCGGCGGATCGTCATTCGACATCGGCGATCGAGTGGTCGCGCCGGTTCTCCGGCATCTGGGCGTGCGGCGCCTGCAGACGGTCGCTGTGACGCACGGGGACCTCGATCACTTGGGCGGCGCGGCGACTCTGGTGCGCGAGTTTCGGCCGTTCGACGTGTGGGAGGGCGTTCCCGTGCCGCCGTTCGAACCGCTGCAGGCGCTACGGCGACAGGCTCAGCAGAGCGGTAGCCGGTGGGCCACCGTGCAGCGCCACGACGAGGTATGGATTGAAAGCGTCAGGGTGATCGTGCGGCATCCCACGCTGCCCGACTGGGAGCGACAGGACGTCAGAAACGACGACTCCATCGTCATCGAGCTGCTCTGGAGGGACGTGTCGATCGTGCTGACAGGAGACATCAGCCGGGAAGTCGAGCGGGAGGTCATGGCGCTCTTTCCCCCCTCACCCCTCCGTGTGATGAAGGTGGCCCATCACGGCAGTCTGACATCGAGCTCGGAGGCGTTCATTCGGGCGCTGACGCCCCGCGTCGCAGTGGTGAGTGCCGGACGCGGCAATCCGTTTGGTCATCCTGCGGCAGAGGTGCTGGAGCGCTACGCGCGCGTGGGCGCCGAGATCTTCCGGACCGACCGCGATGGTGCCGTCGTGCTGGACACCGACGGCACCTCGCTGCGTGTGAGGACCTTCACGGGCCGCGAGGCGTACCTCAGCAAGGGCCGTGGGCGACAAGAACCCGAAAACACGAAGGCGTACGGACGGCGAATGGGGCAGGACCGCCACGAAAACACGAAAACACGAAACGCCACGAACGAGGATGCTCAGAGTTCGGTCGTCGCTGCCCGCTGACCTGGAAACGCTCGTCCACAAGACAATCGGGTGTTGTGTACGTGTGCACTGCGCTCTGGGCCCAGGTTACTCGAGAGCATCGGTGCGCGAGCCGTCTGCATCGAGCTTGAGGCATCTGGATCGCCTCTCGAGCGCGAGAAGCAAATACCAGTCTTCTACCGCGGCCACTTTCTGTGTCATCAGCGTCTTGACATCGTTGTTGCCAAACGTCTCGTGCTGGAGATCAAGTCCGTGGACCGCCTTGCGCCGGTCCACCATGCCCAGGTTCTCAATTACTTGCGAGTCGCTGGACTGCAAGTCGGGCTGCTCGTGAATTTCAACGTTCCGGTGTTGCAGAACGGCCTCAGGCGCATCGTTCTGTAAGCATGCTCCTCGTTTAATGGAGCTGTCTTTCGTGTTTTCGTGGCTCAGCATCCTGGGGCTCGTCGCTCGTGGCATCCGCGAGGGTCAAGTGTCCAGCTGCGCCGACTTGGCGTGCTGCCACGCCTGCTCGAGCTCCTCGAGCGACATGTCGATCATCTGGCGTCCCGATGCGGTGATTCCCGACTCCATGCGCGAGAATCGCCGCACGAACTTGGTGTTCGCTCTTCGAAGCGCGGTTTCGGGTTCGATGCCGAGCTTTCGCGCGAGGTTGGCCATCGCGAAGAGCAGGTCGCCCAGCTCCTCTTCGGCGCGGTCGGCGGAGTCAGCCGAACCGTCGCCCACCGCGTGACGGAGCTCGTCGACCTCTTCCTGGATCTTCGCCACGACGTCGCCGGGTGCGGTCCAGTCGAAGCCCACGGCGGCGGCCCGCCTCCCGAGCGTGTACGCCTTGAGCAGGGAGGGCAGCGCGGCCGGCAGCTCGCCGAGCGCGTGGCCCGTCCTGCCGTCTTCGGCGCGCTCGCGCGCCTTCTGGCTGTCCCACCGCGCGAGCGCCGCTTCCGCTGTCGGTGCCCGCTCGCGCGATTGCGCATCATGCACGCGGCCGTCGGCTTGGAACACGTGGGGGTGGCGCCTCACGAGCTTGTCGCTGACGGCCCGCAGGGCGTCCGTCACGCCGAACGCGCCCTCGTCGGCGGCAACCTGCGCCAGAAAGACCCCTTCGAAGAGGTGGTCTCCGATCTCGTCACACAGGGCACGAAGGTCGCCGCGTTCGATGGCGTCGACGACTTCGTACGCTTCCTCGAGGACGAAGGGGACGAGCGACCGGAGCGTCTGCGCGCGGTCCCAGGGACACCCCTGTGGCGAGCGAAGCGTGGCCATGATCTCGACGAGACGGGTAAACGCAGCCGCGGCGGACTCTGGTGAGGGGGGCATGGTCAATCAGGCGATGAGGAATCTGATAATCTGGTGATCGATTGCGCAGTCAGGCAATCCAATTACCAGATTACTCGATTATCCGCATACCCGATTCCCGTGTCAGACCTGTCCTTTGCTGCGTTCGTCCTATCGCTGGCGAGCACCGCGGCCATTCATTTCGGCGACGTTCCCGATCCCCAGACGGGCCGGCCCGCCGAGCCCGACTTGCAGGGCGCGTCGCAGATGATCGAGATTCTCGGGCTCCTCGAGGAGAAGACCCGCGGCAACCTGACGGCCGAGGAGCGCTCGATGCTCGATCAGGTGCTCTACGAGCTGCGGATGCGCTTTGTCGAAGCCTCGCAGGGAGGGAAGCGCATTATTGAGCCTTAGCGTCACCCTGCTCGGTACCGGCACCTCGCACGGCGTCCCGATGATCGGCTGCGACTGCCGCGTCTGCCGGTCCGACGACCCACGCGACCGCCGGACCCGGCCCTCGATACTGCTGACGTTTCACGGCGATGGAGGCGCAGAGGAGCGCCAGGCCGCGGTGGCCCGGGCCGTGCGCCATGCGCTGGTCGACACGTCCACCGATCTTCGGGCTCAGGCCCTGACGCACGACATCCGGCGCGTCGACGCGCTGCTGTTCACACACGGACACGCCGATCACGTGCTCGGCCTCGACGAGGTGCGGCGGTTCAACGTCCTGCAGCGCGAGGCCATCCCGTGCTTCGCGGACGCCCAGACCATCGACGACCTCCGCCGGACGTTTGCCTATATCTTCACGCCGGCGACACCCTCGGGCGGCGGTTTGCCGCAGCTGCGGTTGAACACGATTGCCGGCGCCTTCTCCATGGGCGGGCGCGAGATCGTTCCGGTGCCCATCATGCACGGCCCGCGAATGATCCTGGGGTTTCGTGTCGGTGCCTTCGCGTATCTGACCGACTGCAACCGCATCCCCGCTTCGTCGTGGGAGCTGCTCTCCGGCGTGCGCACGCTGGTGCTCGACGCGCTGCGCGACCGGCCGCACCCGACCCATTTCAGCGTCCGTGAGGCGCTGGCGGTCGTGGATCGGCTTGGACCCGATCGCACGTACTTCACACACATCTGCCACGACCTCCCGCATGCCGAGACGTGCGCCCGCCTGCCCCGCGGTGTGGAGTTGGCCTATGATGGGCTGGTGATCGAGACGGCGTGACCATCATCCACTTTCCCGACGATCAGCGGCCCGCGCGGTGGACGCAGCCAGTGCTGGCCCTCGGTAACTTCGACGGCGTCCACCGCGGGCACAGGAAGATCCTCGATCGCCTGCGACGCGTCGCCGGCGAGCGGGGCGCCACTCCCGTGGTGATGACCTTCGACCCCCACCCGCCGCGCATCGTGCGCCCAGACAAGGCCCCTCCGCTGCTGATGACCAAGTCCCAGAAGCTCGAAGCCCTCGCGGCGGCAGGAGTTCAGGGCGCGGCGATCGTACGCTTCACCCTCGAACTGTCGCGCTGGGATCCCGAGACCTTCGTGCGGACGGTGCTCGTCGAGTGGCTGCGCGTGGCCGAGGTATGGGTGGGCGCAAATTTCCTGTTCGGGCACGATCGCACGGGAAACTTCTCGCTGCTGCGGGGACTGGGCGGACGCTACGGCTTCAAGGCCGAGAAGATCGACCCGGTTCGCTACAAGGACTTCGTGGTGAGCAGCACGCGGATCCGGCGCCTGGTCGCCGAGGGCCGCGTGGACGAGGCGGCCGCCCTGCTCGGTCACCAGTACTTCATCGATGGCACGGTCATGCACGGTGACCACCGGGGCCGGGCCATCGGGTTTCCGACGGCGAACCTCTGCACGGAGAACGAGCTGGTGCCGCCCAACGGCGTGTACGCCACGACCACGACGCTCGACGGCGTGATCCGGCCCTCGGTTACCAACATCGGCGTCCGTCCGACCGTCGATACCTCGGACCGCACGACGATCGAGACCCACATCTTCGACTGTGGCGCCGATCTGTACGGATCGTCGGTCCGCGTCGGATTCGTGCAGCGGTTGCGCGACGAGCGCGCGTTCGACTCGATCGACACGCTGCGGACCGAGATTACCGCCGACTGCAGCCGCGCGCGCGTGCTCTTCGGGCGGCTTTCACTGTAGAATCGGCCGGAGACCCTTGGCGTCCGCGCACTTCTTCTTCGCGTTCGAGTGTTCCAGTCCGGATGCATCCCCGCCGCTGCTGGCCGCCCTGGCGGCGCAGGTGCTCGGCCAGGTCGGCTGCCCGGATGATGCCGTGCCCGAGCTGGTCGAGGCGCTGCAACAGGCTGCGGCGAGCGCTCGGGTCGACGATGGGCGGTGCGGCGTCGAGTTTCGCGCGGAGAATGGCACGCTCGAAATCCTGCTCGTGTCCTCCGGCCAGCTGCTCTGGCAGACCTCTCGCCCCATTCCCTGACCCTTCCACCACGATGCGGCTGTTCAACACGCTCACACGATCGG
>CAZCEL010000200.1:0-8270 GCA_964497175.1 uncultured Bifidobacteriaceae bacterium | reverse complement strand
CCAGCGCTTGCTCGGCCACGGGCACATCAGCACGACGATGCGGTACTTCCACTTGGCGCAGCCGATCCTGACGGCGCATCGCTCGCCGCTGGATCTGCTGGACCATTTACCCGAGCTCCCCCCGACGTAAGCCGTGTGTCCCCGACCGACGCCATCTGAGGCGCCGGTCCCGACCGCTCCGCACCGCCTGGATCCGCTCCGCGCCGCAGCGATCACACGTCTCCCGATGCCGGGGGACCTTCACCCCGTGCCTTGGTATGCCGCGCCATGCGCGCGCACGATGTCCGCCAAGAAGGTGAGGTGGCCCGTGTCGAAGGCGCGCTGGAGCCATCCCATCACCCGCAGACATCCGCCCCGAACCGGTCCACGTCCTGATGCAGCACCTGACCGGGGCCGACTACGCGCAGTGTCCGGTGTGCGGCGAGGGCCGGATGCAGATCACGGCCATCGTCACGCGCCTGGTTCACCCTCCCGATACCTCATGAGGCCGGGTCGCCCTCTCCCGCCGTCGGCTGATCGCGGACCGGCGTCCGGTCGGTCACGCTGTGTCTCGCACCGTGCTTGGCACCAGGCGCACCCACCGAACGGACACGGCGACCAGCCTCTGGCCAGCCTCGAGCGCTTCAGGCGCCTCCGTCCGTCCTGCACGCGCGCGCGCCGGTGTCGAAAGTCACCCCTCCTCTCGCTCCCTCCGCCTTACAATCCCCAGTAGCGAATTCGATGCCGTGAGCCACGCGGTTCAGTTCAACAGGGTTTATCCGCACGGACCAGCGCTCGTGGTGCACCCCGGCGTCGCGGGCCGCGCGGATGAAACCCTATTCGTTGGGCGGACCGAGGGGCGTCGTCTTCTCGCAGTCACTTGTAGAATCTCTGCGGGGCACCTGTGGCGGAACCACCTCTCCGGTTCTTGCATTCCGAGGCTATCCTGAGTCAGGCGAAGCTGGGCCAGTTTCGAATGGTGGCCACGCCTGAACTCATTGAGTCGCTTCGTCCGGGCCAGTCTGGTGCGTTGAGGGTAAGGGCGGACGGAACCGTGTTAGAGGGACACCATCGGCTCGTCGTGTTGCGTGAGCGAGGTGTCGATATCGACGCGCTTCCTCGAGAGATGGTTGCGCGAGAGCCTGAAAGTTAGAGAAACGATGCAAGCGAAGGTCTTCTGGATCGCCGGGCCATGGCGAGGAAGGCTAGGCATTCTGCCGCGGCCGCGCGGTGGCGACTGGTTGGGAGACGAGACGGCGGCCTGGCGTGAGTCGGGCATCGACCTGGTGGTTTCACTCCTCGAGCCCGACGAGGAGGCGCAGTTGGTTTTGGAGGGCGAGGCTGCCGCGGCTGCGGCGAGCGGAATCCACTTCAAGCCCTTTCCCATTCCGGATCGGGGAGTACCAGCCTCCCGAGAGTCGGTCGCCGAACTCGCGAGCGAAATCGTCGACGCGCTCGACATGGGAAGAAACGTGGCAGTGCACTGTCGTCAGGGCATTGGGCGTTCGGGGCTGATCGTCGGCGGTGTTCTTGTGGCCGCCGGCAAAGATCTCTCTACCGCGCTCCAGGTCATCAAAGAGTCACGAGGCCTTGAGGTCCCAGAGACTGAGGAACAGCGACGGTGGCTGAGCGACTTTGCTGCATGGCTGGTGGCAACACAGGCCGCCCAACAAGCCGCTGCAGCCGACGAGCGGCGCGGCGGGCGTCGGTCTGATTCGAGGCGATCGTGAGCGCCGCTCGCGGCTGAGCGGCACGCGTTAGGCCGTCAGAACAACCACGACGAGGAATACGTCGATGACGCTCCCGCTTGCTCACAACTTCTACCAAGTGGAATGGGTCGTAAAGGACATTGCCGCCGCCGAACGCTTTTTCACGTCGACGATGGGCGTCAAGAAGTTCTTCCATCTGGAAAACCTGCGCGCAGTCGACGTCGAAGGGACGTACCGGGGACAGCCCGGTGAGTGGGTGTGTCATCTGTACTTTGCGTATGCGGGCGACACGCAGATCGAATTGATTCAACACGTCTCTGGCAAGAGCATTTTCCACGATTTCCTGGATTGGCAGGAACGGTTCGACGAGATCCCACAACGCATCTGACAGCAGAGCGGCGGGCATACACGTCCACGTTACCCGCGCCGCCGCAGGTTGAGTCTCTTCTAGAAAGTGAGCAAGCGAGGTTGTGTTACGCGCTCTCAGTGAAACACGGCAGGCTGCGTGATCACGCCGCGCGACGCCCACCAGTTGTCCGCACCAAGGGCGTAGAGCATCTGGTCGTGATGCTCTCCGCGATGATAGAAGGACTGGCGCAGCACGCCCTCCGCGACGGCGCCAAGCTTCAGCATGGCACGGTTGCCACGCTCGTTCCCGACGGCGACGCGGGCCTCCAGCCGGTTCACGCCGAGCGTCTCGAACGCGAACTCGAGGATGAGGCCGGCGCCCTGCCGGAAGACCCCGGTGCCCCAGAACGGCGCACCGATCGCGAAGCCCCATTCGGCGATCGAGAAATCGGCGTCCAGTCGGCGCACCTGAAAGACTCCGATGGCAGAGTCGAACCCTTCGACGGTGACGGCAAAGAACGCGCACGCGCCGTCAGCCTGCTGCCGGTGCGCCGCCTCGATGAAGCGCTCGAACGCCTCGACACTGTCGGGAGGGGTCGAGATGAACCGCGACACTTCCTCGGTGGTGAGCAGGGCGAAGAGCGAGGGTGCGTCCGACAGCCGAAGCTCGCGGAGCGTCACGCGAGTGCTGGCGAGCACGGGCAGGTGGCGCCGCCAATCGCTGTGCGCGTCCTCACCGTGGACGTGCGCGAACGCATGGGATCCGACCTGAAGACTGCTGATATGGTCAGTCATGGCTATCGTCCTCGATGAGCCGGCCGCGAGCCCGCGGCAGCTCCAAATTCTTCTGCTGGATCTGGGAGCGGGCCGTACGCCTCGCCGAAGCTGACTTCGTCCCCGCCCGCGGTGCCCCAGACGATGTTGTCGTCAGAGGCTGTGCCCCACACGATGTTGTCGTCGGCCGCCGCCGTGCCCCAGACGATGTTGTCCTGGTCGACGGTGCCCCAGACGATATTGTCGCAGTCGCTCCCGCCGCACAGCGTGCCCCAGACGATGTTGTCGTCGCCACCTGCCGTGCCCCACACGATGTTGTCCGCGTCGAGCGCGGTTCCCCAAACGATGTTGTCGTCCGCCGCCGTCCCCCAGACGATGTTGTCGCCGTTGACGTCGTGCGTGCCCCAGACGATGTTGTCGCAGTCGTGGCAGATGGTGCCCCACACGATGTTCTCGGTGTCGCCCGCGAGTCCGTGCGCGGCGCCCCAGACTGTGTCGTTCGACCAGGCGTTGCCCTTCGGGTTGAGGTAACCGCCCGAGAGCAAGTGATTGCCCCAGATGATGTGCTGGCTCCAGATCGGCTGCACCGGCATCGTGGCGCCCGGGTGACCTGTCGCGTAGAACCTGGCAAGCTCGACCGCACCCCACGTATTGAGGAACCCGGCGCCCTGCCGAAGCGCGTGGTAGTCGGGATTCCACTGGGCCGTGTACTGCAGAATCGCCTTGACGAGATTCGGCGTCAGCCTGGGGTTCGCCTGGAGCATCAGCGCGACCGTGCCGCTCACGACGGGCGCTGCCATGCTCGTACCTGTCAATGTCAGGTACGGCTTTTCGCCGCGCGGCGGATTTCCCTCAACGAGAAATGGGGCCTTGGTCGAGTAGAACGTGCTGCCCGTCGCGGCGAGCGACACGGTTCCAGTGCCGGGCGCAACCACGTCGGGCTTGGCGACGAAATCCTTGTAGGTCGGGCCCGCCGAACTGTACGCCGCCAGCACATCGTCCCGTCGCGTGAACGTCCCTTCGGTGCTGGACGCCCCGACCGTGAGCACCCATGGCGCGTTGCCGGGTGCAGTGATGCCGCCGTACTGAAGCTCGCCGTCGGCGTTCTTCCCGAGGTTTCCCGCGGCGGCGACCACGACCAGGCCCAGATCCGACACTTGCCTGGCGGCGAGCGTCAGGGGGTCGGTCCAGAACGACTCGCGGATCGCGGCGCCGACCGACAGGTTCACGACGCGGATCTTGTACCGGCGGTGGTTGTCGGCCACCCAGCCAAGCGCGGCGATAATGTTGCTGATCGTTCCCTGCCCGTTCGCGTCCAGCACCTTCAGCGAGACGATCGAGGCCTCGGGCGCGATACCGGCCTTCTCGCCACGCGAGTCGTAGCCGTTGCCGGCAATGATGCCGGCCACGTGCGACCCGTGCCCGTTGTCGTCGTACGGCAGCGGCCGGCCGGCCACGAAGTCGACGAACGTCGCGACGCGCTGATCGCCGTACGGGAAGTGTCTTGGGTTGTCACCCGCCGTGAGATCGTCGTGCCAGGTCGCGATGCCTGAATCAATGACCGCGACCCCCACGCCGCGTCCGGTGAATCCGAGCGTCTCGCGCACCAGCGACGCGCCGACGGTGACCGACGTCCGGTAGTTGTTGAGCGCAATCGGGCGATCGTGATGGATCTGAAGGACCTCGCCGCGCGCTTCGAGCTGCCCGATCGCGCCGTTGGGCACGTCGAGCACGACAGCGTTCAAGAGACCGAGCTCGCCGCCGATCGCAAAGCGTTGGAACGCAGCCGGCAAATGCGCGCCCGGCGCGAGCCTGACGATCACGCGCGTCGTGCCGGCAGGGCTCGCGTTCTTCCTGCGCGAGACCTCCTCGTCGACCTTGTAGGTCCGCACGCGCGCACTCGGCTCGCCGGGGCGGGCCCGCGGAACCTGGCCGGCAAGCGGCGCGGCCACTGCGGGTAATCCTGCGAGCGGAAACACGATGACTGCTGCCGCCAGGCGGCCGGCCGCAGCAGCGCTGAGCGTGCGAGGCCGAGCGCCCGCACGAATGGAAGAAGGCTTCATGGTGGCTGCTCTCCGAGCAAGAGGACAGCCACGGGGCCATTACGCGCTGTAAGTGATTGACTACAAAAATCTTCTGAGACTATCTCGAGCCTGCTCCAACAGGCGGGCGCGGCCAGACCTGTTCCAGCTCGGCACAGCGGCAACGCCCGAGAACGCTCCCATCTGCCAAAAACGTGAGGAAAGCGACGCTATTCATGCCTGTGCCCCGTCCTGGGACAGGGGTAGCATGATTAGTCACTAGATGACTGACAATTCCGTTACTGTCCTAACAAATAGGTTCATGTCAGGTTGAATTGTCTGTTTATGGCGCCCTCTGATCCGGGCACGTGGGTCCCAGGCGGGGCTCGCCTACCCCGGGGATACTGCCGGCGCGACCGCGTCGTAGCCAAGCGATGGGGCCAGATGCCGCTCGGCTTCCTGGACCGACCAACCCTTCCGCCTGGCGTAGCTCACCACCTGGTCCTGGCCGATGCGACCCACGGTGAAATACCGGGCCTGCGAGTGCATGAAATACAGGCCGCTCACGCTGGCGGCGGGAACCATCGCCGCGTGCCCGGTCAAGTCGATGCCGATCTCGCGCGCCTCGAGCAGATCGAACAGCTTGAACTTCTCCGAATGGTCAGGGCACGCCGGATATCCGAAGCCGGGCCGGATTCCGCGATGCCGCTCGGCCAGGATGTCGTCAGCAGTCGCCCGTTCGTCGATACCCCACTCGTGCCGGGCGCGTGCGTGCAGGAAGGCGGCAAAGGCTTCCGCGAGCCGGTCGGAGAGCGCCTTGACCAGGATGGCGTTGTAGTCGTCGTGTGCGCGCTCGAAGCGCCGGACGAGGTCGTCGGCGCCGATCCCGGCCGTGACCGCAAAGGCGCCGATGTAGTCCTCGACCCCCGCGGATCGCTCGGCGACAAAATCCGCCAGCGACAAGTTCGGCCTTCTGTCGGGCTGTGCTTCCTGCTGGCGCAGCATGACGAAGCGCAGTCGCTCGGTCTGGCGCCTCTGGTCGCCGAACACGATCACATCCCCGTCCTCGCTCGCCGCCGGCCAGAAGCCGTACACCCCGCGTCCGGCGATCAGCTCGTCCGCGACGATCCGGTCGAGGAGCCGCCGCGCGTGGTCGTAGAGTTCTCGGGCGGCAGGGCCGTACCGGGGATGATCGAGGATGGCGGGGAAACGGCCTTTCAGCTCCCAGGCTGCGAAGAAGAACGTCCAGTCGATGAAGGGCACGAGATCGCCGAGTGAGACGCCCGTCACGACGCGGCACCCGATAAAGGGCGGCGCGGGAAGCACCTCGTTGGCCCAGTCAATCGCAAGGCGGTTGGCGCACGCCTGCACGTACGTCAGGAGCGGCCGATCGCGGCGGCGGTTGTGCTGCTCGCGGAGCACGTTCTGCCGTTCGCGGTTCGCGCGCTCGAACGCGGGCCGCTGAGCAGCGCCGAGCAGGTTCGACACGACATCGATCACCCGCGAGGCATCCAGCACGTGGACCGTGGGCTGGCTGTACTCCGGTGCGATCTTGACGGCCGTGTGCTGGCTGCTGGTGGTTGCCCCACCGATGAGCAGGGGCAGGTGCAGCCCGCGCCGTTCCATCTCTCGTGCGACGAACACCATCTCATCGAGCGATGGGGTAATCAGACCGCTCAGCCCGACGATGTCGGCCTGCTCGTCGAGGGCGGTCTGCAGAATGCGGTCGCAGGGGACCATCACGCCGACATCGACGACGCGGTAGCTGTTGCACCCGAGGACCACCGACACGATGTTCTTCCCGATGTCGTGCACGTCGCCCTTGACGGTCGCCATCACGATGGTGCCCTTCCCGCCGCGGCTCCGCTCCATGAACGGTTCCAGGTACGCGACGGCACGTTTCATCGCCCGCGCGCTCTTGACGACCTGGGGCAGAAACATCTTGCCCGCGCCGAACAGGTCGCCCACGACCTTCATCCCGTCCATCAGGGGCCCTTCGATCACGTCCAGGGGCCTGCCGAGCTTCACGCGGGCCTCCTCGACGTCCTCGTCGATGAAGTCCACCAGACCGTGGACCAGCGCGTGCGACAATCGCGCCTCGACCGATCCCGCCCGCCAGGCCAGGTCGAGCTCGGGCCTGCGGCCCTGGCCCTTCACGGTGGCGGCGAATTCAACCAGCCGCTCGGTCGCCTCGGGGCGTCGATTGAAGAGCACGTCCTCGACGCGCTCGAGCAGATCGCTCGGGATGTCCTCGTAGACGGCGAGCTGCCCTGCGTTGACGATGCCCATGTCCATGCCGGCCCTGATGGCGTGGTAGAGGAAAGCCGAGTGCATGGCCTCGCGCACGACATCGTTGCCGCGGAATGAGAACGAGAGGTTGCTGACACCGCCGCTGATTTTCACGCCGGGACAGGTCGCCTTGATGATGCGTGTGGCCTCGATGTAGTTGCGCGCGTACTCGTTGTGCTCCTCGAGCCCGGTGGCCACGGCGAGGATGTTGGGATCGAAGATGATGTCGTGGGGTTCGAACCCGGCGGCCTGGGTCAGCAGCCGATAGGCCCGCTGGCAGATCGAGACCTTGCGGGCGATGGTGTCGGCCTGCCCCTCCTCGTCGAAGGCCATCACGACCAGACTGGCGCCGTACCGCTGGATGGTGCGGGCCTTGGCCAGAAAATCCGCCTCCCCTTCCTTGAGGCTGATCGAGTTGGCGACGCCGCGGCCCTGGATGCACTTCAGCCCGGCGACGAGCACGGACCACTTGGAGCTGTCGACCACAATCGGAACGCGTGCGATCTCGGGCTCGGTGGCGATGTAATTGAGGAAGTCGGTCATCGCCCGCTCCGAGTCCAGCATTCCCTCGTCCATGTTCACGTCGATGAGATTTGCGCCGCCCCGGACCTGCTCGAGCGCCACACGCGCCGCCTCGGCGTAGTCGCCCGAGCGGATGAGGCGCGCGAAGCGCGCCGATCCGGTGACGTTGGTGCGCTCGCCGATCATCTGGAAGTTGCTGTCGGGCCGGATCGTCAGCGTCTCGAGTCCGGCCAGCTGCGTGAAGCGGCTCCCCGGAGGCGGCTCGGTCAGGCGCCGGGGCGGCAGATTCCGCACGGCCTCGCCGATCGCCCTGATGTGATCGGGAGTGGTACCGCAGCAGCCACCGACGATGTTGACGAGGCCGCTCTCGGCAAAGTCGCGAAGCGCGCCCGCCGTGTCCGCCGGGCGCTCGTCGTACGCCCCGAAGGTGTTGGGGAGCCCGGCGTTGGGATAGCAGCTGATGTAGCATCCCGCGATGCGTGCGAGCTCCTCGACGTACGGACGCATGTCGCGCGCGCCAAGGGCGCAGTTCACACCCACGCTGAAGGGCCGTGCGTGGTGGATCGACACCCAGAAGGCGTCGATGGTCTGGCCCGCGAGCGTGCGGCCGCTGCGATCGGTGATTGTC
>CAZCEL010000199.1:5359-8278 GCA_964497175.1 uncultured Bifidobacteriaceae bacterium | reverse complement strand
GGAGAGGGTGCCGGTGGCAAACGAGAGCGTGATCGTCAGCACTCCCGAGGCGACCTTGAGTTCTGCGTCCACCAGCATTCGGCTCCGACGGGCGTCGCGGCGGTGGTTGCGCCGAGCTCGGGCGAGACGCACGCCATCACCATCTCCTGTCAGTGAGAGCCCACCCGCGATCTCGCGGCGGCCGCACGTGTGGGTCGCCACGCCCACACGAGCGCACCGACGAGCGCGGCACCGAGCGCGCGCCTCTCGACGTTGGCGAACACGATGGCCGCGTTGACGACGATCGCGCCGTAGAAGGCGCGCAGCGCCCAGGTCAGCGCCGCGGGCCGGCCGAAAAAACCCGCAGGGCGCATCCGCCACCACCACGCCTCGACCCACCATGCGGCGAGAAAGACGTAGTTCACGTACACGCCGCCACCCCAGTCGACGCCGTAGACGGCCCCGGTCTGGCGCGCGGTCTCGCGCACCGCCGACGCGTGACTCCAGTGGTGGCGTGCGGCAAACGCCAGCGTGATGTGAACCGTGCAGAGGCCTGCGCCGAGCACCCAGGCCGGCCATGCCCAGGCCGGCACCGTCCTATGCTCAGACCACTGCCGTTTTCCGGCTTCTGCGACGGTGAACAGCGCAAGCGAGACCCAGATCGTCGAGTACAGCGCCAGATCCACGCGTCAGGTCTCCCGGGCTGGCTGGACGGACGGAGCCGGCGCCAGCGCCCGGGCTTCTGCCGGAGTCGGCATGACGAGCGCCGCGCACGCCAGCAGGCCGATCACTCCGGCGAGCGCACGGAACATCATCGCATAGCCTCCGGTCCACTCCACGCACCAGGCGAGGAGCAGCGGCCCCAGGGCCGAGGCCAGCACCGTCAGGGCCTGCGCCGCCCCCTGGATCGTGCCCAGATGGCGTCGCCCGAACACACGCGGCCAGACGCTGAAGAAGAGGACCATCACGAGTCCGCCACCGAGCCCCATCGCCATGGCCCAGACCATGACGTGGAGGAGCGTGCCGACGTGCGGCAGCGCGGCGAGCCCTCCCGTCAGTACGAAGAGCGAGATGGCCATGAGTCGGCCCAACGGGACCCAGGTCGCCAGCCATCCGCCCAGGAAGTTGCCGGCCAGGGCTGTCACGGCTGTGACGACCAATGTGTAGTAGTAGACCTGCGCGTCGAAACCGCGCTCGGCCAGAATGGACTCGTTGAAGAGTCCAATGCCGGAGGCGACGAGCCCATAGAGCGCCGTGCCGGCGGCGAAAATCCAGAACGCGGGCGTGAGCAGCGCCTCGGTCCAGCTGTACCCGGTGGTCGCTCCGGACCGCTCATGGCTTTCGCGCCGCGTGGAAGCCGATCGCACAGGGTCGCCGTCAGGGAGAAGCCCGCACGCCTCGGGGCCGCGCCGAACGAACGCCACCGACACTGGCGCCAGCAGCAGGACGCCACAACCAACCGTGAGCCACGCGGCCCGCCATCCCCACGACTGGACGAGCGTCCCGACGAGCGGGAACGCCATCATGAACCCGATGCTCATCGCGACGCTGAACGCGGCCATGGCGGCATCGATCTTCCGCACGAACCAGTGCCCGACCATGGCAATGCTCACGACCGACAGGGCGCTCTGTCCCAGCCCGCGCGTCAGAGTGATCCACACGGCGAGCGCCCAGAATGACGAGGTCTGGCTCATCGCGCTCACGACCAGCCCAAGCGCCACCGTGACTATGGCCAACACGAAGCGGCTGCCCAGCCGGTCGATGAGCTGTCCAACACCAATCGCTCCGACGGCGCCAAGGAGAGTGGCCCAGAAGTTGAGCTCGGCGTAGCGGATGCGGCTGATCCCCAGGTCGGCGATCAGCGGTTCCGTAATCAGACCAAGGCCCTGTGTCCTACCCGGCAGCGTGCCGACCATCGCGAGGGCGGCAACACCGAGCACGATCCACCCGTAGTACAGGCGCGGTGCAGAGCACACGTCGATCTCACGCGCGGTGGCTGCGCGCATGATTCACCCCCGCTCGACGCCGACGAGCGTCCAGTTGGGCGTCCCGCGGCGGAAGAAGAAGGCGGAGGGTCGAGCCCAGCCGGGATGCCGCGCGTGAAACGCGGTCACGCTGACGCCGACGTACTCGCTCGACTCGAGAAGACCCGCGGGGACGCGCCCCCCCAGCGTCGACACGGTTTCAGCGGGTCCGACCGGGGTGCGCGCCGCGGTCGCGTTGTCGAAGCGGAACCACTGCAGTTGATAGCGCTCGGCCGGAGTGGCCGCGCGAGCCGCGACCGCCGCATTCGTGAACGTCAGCGTGCCGTCGGCGCCGAGCGCCGGATCGTCGACCGGGCAGACCTCATTGATCCAGGCCGCCACGACCTTGTCGCGGCGCATGACGAGCGCCTCCGTCATGTACTGGGTCGCGCGCGGATCGGAGTATCGGGCTTTTCGCACCACGGCGCCAATCATCTCGTCAGTGAAGCGGGCCGCGATCCGTGCCGCCCAGAACCCGTCGTCGGGCCGCATATTCTCGAAGGCCGGGTTGGGGTACTCGGGCTTCCACTTCAGCGGATCGAAGGCCTGCGCTTCGAAACGGCCAACCGACGGAGGCACGTCCGGATAGCTGATGAGCATCCAGGGCCGGACGTAGGCGCCGAGCGTTGCCAGCGTCAGCCAGCCGGGGCGCTGCTCGAAGATGTACTCGTGGCCCGGACGGTGGCGCTGGGCGTACACGGTGCCGCTGCCGAGAATCGAGCCGAAGTCGAACATGTAGTGCCTGACCCACGCGCGGCCGTTGGTGGTCTCCAGCATGTCGAGGCTGTTGATGCCGCGGGAATCGTCGTGGTTGAGCCACGCCCCGAACACGCGCGCGCCGCGCAGCTCCCGGCGATGCTCGTGCGGCACGATGTCGTTGGGATCGTCGGGCCGCGTGCCGTAGTAGCGGAAGTTG
>CAZCEL010000199.1:0-5349 GCA_964497175.1 uncultured Bifidobacteriaceae bacterium | reverse complement strand
TCGAAGACCGCGTCCAGATCGGATTTCTTCATGCGCCGCCGCTCACCGTTCAGGGGATCGCGGATCGTCGCCCGCTCCGAGATGACGATCGAGGCGCGGTCGACCTCCGCAAGATGGACCTCGACCGTGTTGTACCCGAACGCGTGATAGAAGGCCGTGCCGATGATCTCCGCGCCGCTCGCCAGCTCGGGATTCGAGGGAGGGTCCACTTCGATCTGGTACAGCTGGCCCGCCGGATCGATCATCCTGAAGCCCGGCTGCACGCCGGTGCTCTTGCCCCCCGACACGACCCAGCCGTCCATCGACACGCGATCGATCTGGTCGGGCCCCCTGACCACCTGATCGACCGTCATGGGGCGCCGCCCAATGCGGTTGGTGAACCAGCTCGAATCGGGAACCTCGTCGACCGTGTTCACGTTCAGCGCCCGCACGTCCCGCCGCTCGCCCGGCTTGGCGAACGTGTTGACGACGAAGTCGTAGCCGTTGGTGTCTTCCACCTCGACGACCTTCGACGCGTCAAACGCCCGGTCGTCGTCGGACCAGAGCGGATCGTCGGGATAGAAGCGAGGGGCGGCGGACCGTGCGGTCGACCCGGCCGCAAAGCCGAACGCGGCGAGAGCCGCGGCCGCCACGACCGCAAGGCGCCTAGAAGACCCCGCCGAAGACGATGTACAGGTGCTTGCCATCGCGACTCCCGAAGCCGGCATCCACGCGGAAGACGACCGACTCGTTGGTGTTGAAACGGAATCCGAACCCGTAGTCGCTCTCCAGCTTGTCGAACCCCAGGTCGGCCCGGCGATTGGCGACCTTTCCAGCGTCGTAGAATAACGCGCCCTCCAGGCCGCTCCAGATCTCCCAGCGATACTCCCCCTGCGCGAGAATCGCGTGCGGTCCGCGGAAGCGGTACTCCCGGAACCCTCGCAGCGTGTCGTTCCCGCCGAGCGTCGGCATCAGATAGAACGGCATGAGGCCGCCGGACGTGGCCTCAGATGTCGAGACGAACAGCCGCGCCGCCAGCACGCGACGTTCGGCCAGCAGTCCGACAAGCTGGCGCAGGTCGGCGTCCAGGCGGTTGAAGGACTGTCGGCCCGCGGATCGATCCTCGAACCGCGAGAAATCGATCCGGTACCAGCCGCCCTTGCGCGCGTTTTTCGGCTCGCGATAGTCAATCTCGAGAAAGGCCGTCGAGCGCAGGTAGTCCACCCGTTCGTCGAGACCAGGCGCGCCGGAGGAATCGAATATCTCCTCGATGGACGGGACTCTCCTGTCGGTCCCGCGGCCCAGCCTGGGGCGCTGATACTCGAGGCCACCGCCGGCCAGGACGAGGGGGAGCGGGCGCACGCCGGCGCGCGCGCCGACAAAGTCGGACTGGATGGCGAAGCTCGTCTGGTCGGCGCGGGCGGCGCCGGGTCCGACGCCGAAGAAGTCCTCCTGCGGGTAATCCCGTCGCGCGGCCCACGTCTCGACCATCAGGCGCCGGCCGGCCAGCCGTGGAAAGGTGAGACGGGCCTCGGCGGCCCAGTAGCGCCGCAGGCTCGTGGCGGCCCACAGATCGAGCACGCCCCGGTTGTCGAACAGATCGCGATCGCGAAAGCCGGCTCCGTACGCGAAGCCGCTGCCGGTCGTCAGCGAGCCAAGCTTCGGATAGAACCCCTCGCGGCCGACGAGGAAGATGGCTCGCTCCTCGGCGAAGTGCATGGCCCGCTCGAGGCCGCCTTGCCGGTAGGGCTCGACCCTCTCGTTCTTCTCCTGGCGGCGCTGGTAGTCCGCCTCGGCACGTGTGGCAGGTTCCTGCGCCAGCGCGGCGGACGCAACGAGCGCCCAGACCACCAGAGTGGACCCGCCGAGCGACGAGGCGCGGCTTGGCGCCCGGCGCACGCACGGCGCTGCCGCGGTGGGCGCGCATTGTGTATCGTGTAAGGGATCCTTGCGATGCCGCCTGCACGCCGCCTCCGCTTCCCGGCTGTCTTTTTCTTCGCAGCCATCGCGGCTGCCGGGCTCCTCGCCCAGTCGGTACCGCTGCCCAACCGGGCGGGCTCGCTGAAGCTGGCCGTGATTGGCGACAACGGGACCGGCGAGCGTCCTCAGTACGAGGTCGCCGCGCAGATGGCGCAGCTCCATAGGGCGTTTCCCTTCGACCTCGTCATCATGCTGGGCGACAACATGTACGGGGGCCAGAGGCCCGACGATTTCGTGAGAAAGTTCGAGCGGCCGTACGCCCCGTTGCTCGAGGCGGGCGTGCAGTTCCGGGCGGCGCTCGGGAACCACGACCGTGCAGAAAACACGTCGTACCGGCTCTTCAACATGGGCGGACAGCGATACTACACCTACGCGCGCGGGGACGTTCGATTCTTTGTGCTCGACACCACGATCATGGATCGCCGGCAGCTCCAGTGGATCGAGGCCGCTCTGGCGAACTCCAGCGAAGAGTGGAAGATATGCTACTTCCATCACCCCCTGTACTCGAACGCCAGCCGGCACGGATCGTCGGTGGAGCTGCGCGTCCTGCTCGAGCCCCTCTTCCTCAAGCACGGCGTCGACGTCGTCTTTGCGGGTCACGACCACGTGTACGAACGGCTGAGGCCGCAGAAGGGCATCCACTATTTCGTGTCCGGTGCGGCGGGTCAGCTGAGAAAGGGCAATATGAGGCGAACGCCGCAAACGGCCGCGGCCTACGATCTGGATCAGAGCTTCATGCTCGTCGAGATCGACGGCGCCGAGATGTTCTTTCAAGCCGTGTCGCGCGTCGGGCGGATCGTCGATTCCGGCGTCATCGAGCGAACGGCCGCCGGCGTCGACGCCGCCAGCGCGGGCGCTGACACGCAGAGCCGCGAGCGCGACGCGACACGGTTCCAGTAGCGCCAGGAGCACGAGAGACGCGTCAGTTCCCCGTGCCGAAGACGAAACCCACCGAGCGCTCGATGGGATTGTAGAACGAGCCGTAGTCAGGCGCGGTCACGTTGTTCTGGACGTCGCGATCGGCCGATGCCCCGAACACGTTGTAGATTTTCACACCGGCGCGGAACCGGTACTTCCTGAAGCGCCAGGGACGCGACAGCGACAGGTCGAGATTCCGGACCGCGGGCAGGCGTCCGCTCCGGTTCCGCGGGCCCACGAAGTCCTGAAACTCGTTCACGGCCGACCACGGAAAACCCGAACGCAGCTCGAGCACCGGCGCCAGGACCCATCGGTCGGGCAGCCCGAGCGAGCCCCGCACGAGCAGGCGATGCCGAACGTCGGTCGGCGAGAGGCTGTACTGGTTGGCGCGCAGGATCGGGTTGCGGAAATTGCCGTAGAACTGATCGTAGGTGTTGAGATCGGCCATCCCCTTGGCCAGCACATAGGAGCCCGTGATATCGCGCGACTCGCCGCCAAGATACCGCACGGTTGCCTCGAGCTCGCGGTACCGGGACGTGCCGGCGTTCGACAGGCGCACCTCGCCCGATTGGCCGTCCGGCGTCAGGATGAACTCGTGGACGCCCCGGCGCCGGAGAAACGCGAGCTTCACGAGCGATCGGCGGCCGAAGCGCTGGTTCCACTCGACATTGCCGACGTAGGCCTCCGGGGTGTGCAGGTCGGCCGCGAGCACGTTGCGGAACGTCAGCGGAGGACCCACGCCCGAGCCGTCCGGCAGGAACCGGGCAATCACGCGGGACTCGTACGAAGGGAATGCCGCCACGTTCAAGGGCGTCCGCTGGACGAACTTGCCAAACCCGCCGCGCAGGATGGCGCGGCCCTCGGGCAGCAGTCCAATGGCCACGCCCGCGCGAGGTGACCAGTTGAAGTGCTCCACGACAGGATCCCGATCCATGCGCAGGCCCAGCTCGAAGGTGAGGCGGGAGCCCAGACGCCAGCGGTCCTGGGCGAACACGGCGACCTCCAGGCCGCTGGCGTGCTGGCGACTCTGGGCGTCGGCGGTGATCAGTTCCGCCAGCGATCCATCGAGCCGCCGGATCTCCACGGGGCGGCTCCGGCTGAACCCGTCGAAGTGCGAGCGCTGCACGTCGCTGCCGATCTTGAACACGTGCTGGCCCCGGCCCAGGCCGTGGGACACGCTGAGCGCCTCGACCCACTGCAGGCTGGCCACGTCGCGCTCCTGGTCGTTGAAGAAGGCGCCGCTCTGCGATCGGGGGGCGTAGACCATCGGCGCCAGGCCCTCAGTGTTGACGTCGACCTCGAACCACCGCGCCGAGATCGTCGATTCGAGCACCACGTCGGGCGCGATCGCAAACCGATCCACGAGGCCGGTGGACACACCGCTCTGATTGAAGTCGGGCGTGACCTCACCCGGACGAAACGTGTTCATGGTGACCCGGCGGATCTCGCGGGGAAACACGATCAGTCCGCCGCCCAGGGTATGCCGCGGCGAAAGCACGGTGTCCAGCCGCGTGAACGAATCGAAGCTCGTCAGCTCGATCTCCGGTTCGCCGGCGAGACTCCGCACGGGCGTGGCCACGTGGCGGAACTGCAGATCCTGGGCGATGAACGCGCGGTCCCGCCGGAGCGGACCGCGCATCGAGAATCGCGGCTCGAACGCGCGAAAGCGCGTCAACGACTTGCGCAGTCGTGGCACGAGATTGCCCGGCTTGATTTCCCACTGGTTGGTTCCGCGCCTGGTGCGGAGCTGCGTGATGCTGGTCGAGAAGCGCCCGAACTCGGCCGCAAACGGGTTGGCCAGCACCTCGACCGACTCGACGCTCTCGCCCGGCACGTCGAGATCGAAGTCGCCGGTGGACGGGTCGTTCAGGCTGGCGCTGCTGATCTGCAGCGCGCCCTGCGTCGGCTGGCCGCCCTTGACGCGCAGGCGGCCGTCCGGCCCCCGGACGACACCCGGCAGCATCAGCATGAGGCTTTGAAAATCGTCGCCCTCGAGCGGGGCCAGATCCAGGACCGACCCGGCGAGCATGTCGCTCATGGACACGGGCTGCACGCTGTCGGTCGGCGACGAGGCGTCCGGCCGAACCTCGATCTCCGGAATGACGAACGTCAGCTGAATGTCGAGGAGCACGTTCGCCACTTCGCCGGCGCGCACGTCGAACGGCGCCGAGTCTTTCGAGACGAAGCCCGCGCGCGCGGCCCTCGCCAGGTAGCGGCCTGGAGGCACATCCGGAAACGCGACCAGACCAGCGCCGTCGGTCGTCGTCCGTGCGAGCACGATGCCGTCGGAGACGGCCACCAGCTCCACCTGGACGCCGGCGAGGTGCACGGCGCCCTCCAGGGTCGTCACGGTTGCGGCGACACGCCCCGTCGTCTCCGTCTGCCCGGCCTGCAGGCCCGCGACACGCACGAGCATGCAGGCAAGGGCGGTCATCGCACCGGTGAGCTGTCGCGCGCGCACTTCTGGAATTC
>CAZCEL010000198.1:0-8289 GCA_964497175.1 uncultured Bifidobacteriaceae bacterium | reverse complement strand
GTCGACGCCCTGGGTGCTGAACGGACCGGTGATGGTGACGCTCGCCACGGAGGGCTGCGTGCGCGGCGACCCTTCGGCGTGGGGCGCAAGGAACGGCTCTCGGACGGATTCGACCAGAGCGGACGACTTCTTGACGAACGTCACGCTGACCACATGGGGGCCGGCCTTGACCGGCACGCGCACGTCGTAGCCCTCGCCTTCCGAGTCGTAGCCCTGCCCCGTCCCGAAACCCGCCCGCGGCTGCAGGCGGAACACCCGCACGCGGACGCCGTCGAGACTCACCTCGAGGTCGTGTGGATCGGCGCCTCCGCCAAGCGGCTCGGTCTTGATGCTGTAGTCGCCGTCGAGGGGAAACTGATATCGGATCGACACGCCGCCGCGCGTGCCGATCGGGAGCGTGTCGAAGCTCTCGTCCTGCGACAGGTCCGCCCGCAGCCGGAACGTCTCGGCCGTTGGCGGAAGAGCCGGATTGCCGACCGCGAGACGGCTGATCTGACGGGCCGCCGCCATGTAGCGGTCGAGCAGCGACGGCGTCATCTTCAGCACCCCGGCGATGTTGTCGAACCCGTAGCTCATGTCGTCGGCCGGCAGCATGGCGCTGGCGTCGACGTCGAGCGCGAGCAGATCGCGGATCGCGTTGCGGTACTCGGCGCGGTTGAGGCGGTGCACCGTTTCCGTGCGACCGGGGTTCGGCCGCGCGGCCCCGTCGCGATCGATTTCCGATTCGAGCCACGCCGCCAGAGCCTCGCCGCGCGCGCGGTCAGGGCGCGGGCGCCCGGGCGGCGGCATCTGGGCGGTCCGCACCTTTCTGATGACCTTTTCCCAGACCTCGGCGCCGGAGGGGACGTTGCCGACGTCCAACTTCTCCAGCGTGACGCCCCCCGTCCTCAGCTTTTCGTTGTGACACGTCACGCAGTAGCGATCCAGCAGGGTGCGCTGCTCGGCGCTGGAAGGGGTGGCGGTGCTGCCTCCCGCCTGGGCACTCTCCGCGCGGAGAGGTCCCGATGCGGCCCAGAGACCGACGATCGAACCCACGACCGACGCCACGACGAGCGGCCCAGCACGACGCATGAGAGTCCCTCGACGATACGCGTGAAACGCGCAAGGCCCAGTATAGCGGCAAGGCCGACGCCAGGTGTCGGAAAAGGCGCGATGGGCGCGCTCGTGTAAAACGCGACGAGAAACGGCCGTTCAGGCGGTTGGCCGCTGGAAGTAGCTGGGAAGCCCGGCCTTGGTCTCCTTGAGGATGTCGACGATGGCCTGTCGATCGGCGAGCGACAGGCGTTTGTAAGCGGCGCCGCGCTCGGCTCCTGACAGGACCTGCCACATCCGCTTGTACAGCGCCTCCTTGGCCATGGGCGGGAGCGCGTCGAAGGCCTCCGAGTAGATCATGTAGCTGCAGGGATACTTCATCAGCCGCCGTCCGAGATCGAGCTGCCGCAGCGACCGGCCCTTCGCGTCCCTGGGCCCCATGCTCGAAAACCGCGCCGCGAAGCCCGAGGAGCCGGCAACGCTGGCGGGCAAGATGGCCTCGTCGACGAACAACAGGTAATCGACCAGTTCGTCGATCGTCTGCTGCAGGCGTCCGGCGGCGCCGCCGCGCCCCGCGCCTGGACCCGGTCGCGCGGGCTCACGCTGCTCATGCATGGCCAGGCGAGCCTCCCACCCCGCGCGCGTCAGATAGTTGGTCATCTGCGACTGATGATCGAGCACCATCAGCGCGACCATGTCGCTCGTCTGGGCAAGGAATCCGCGGGGGTCGAACTCGCGCTGGAGCGAGTCGAGCTGTCGAACGGGCAGCTTCCGAGCCGCTTCGATGCCGGTCGGATTGAGGATGTTCCCGAGATGGCGGGCTGCCGTGCGCCCGGTGACGTACCAGCCGCCCCACCGCTCGCCGACCGGAGTGCGGTGATCGGTCACTGCACCCGTGGCATAGCTGTACTTGTCCTGCGGGACGGAAAACGTGCTGAAGACGAGCGTCCCCGGTACTCCTTGCGTGTACGGCGTCTGGTGGCACTGCAGGCAGGTGTCGGTACGCACGAAGCTCGGCTTCTCGGTCGCCTGCTGCTGGAGCGTGTAGAAGATGACCCCCTGTTCGCGATCCTGCGCGGCCAGCTCGAGCAGGGGGCTGCCGCGGACCCATCCCACGGCCACGCTGTCATCGAAGTACAGCGCTCGCGGGTTGCGCGCCGTAATCAGCTCGGCTTCCGCGCTCGTCTCCGAGAACACGACGACCTGCGTGTCCACGGCAACACCAAGCGCGTCCAGCACCGACGGCAGGTAGCCGTTCTCGGCGTTGAACGTGAGCCGGACGGCGCCGGATCGGAGGCGTTCGTTCAGCTTCGCGATTCGATCGGTGGATGGCCTGGTCGAGTACTGAATGGCCGGGTGATCGCGGGATGCGACAAACGCGCTGCCAAACTGTGCCGACAACGCGACCGACAGGCCCAAGAGGGCGAGGGCGCCGACCACAGGGGTCGTGTGCATCGCGCCAGCTTCCGCGTCAGTCCCTGGCGCCGAGCTCTCTGAGCAGCGTCGCCATGGCCTCGCTGTCCTCGCGGGGCAGCGCGTACGGCGCGGCCGCGCCGCGGGCCAGCTGGGCCTGGGCCAGCGCCGCGCCGAGCGCGGTCTGCCCCCGCTTGTTCTTCGTCTCCAGGCGGGCGCCCCGCCCGACGAGCAGCCGGACGACCGATGTCAGGCCGAGGCTCGCGGCGACATGAAGCGCGGTGTCGCCGGCGCCGTCGGCCGCGTTGATGTCGGCGCCAAGGTCGAGCGCGAGCCGTGCAGTTTCAAGGGTGATGGCCTCGTCCTCGCCGTCGCCCTTCGCGGCGACGTCGGCCTGGCCCTGGTAGCGTTCTCGACGGTCGCCGACGCGGAACGTGCCCAGCCCTCTCGTGGGAACGATCGCCGCCATCAGCATCGTGCTTGCATCGGGTGCGGTTACGCGCGGATCGGCACCCGAGGCCACCAGCGCGCGCATGATCTCCGGCTCGGCGTAGCGCGCGGCCAACCACAGCGGCGTCGCGCCGACGAGGCTCTCGTTGAACGCGAAATCCTTGCTGTAGTAGCGACTCGGCGTGCCTTTCGTGAGACGGGCCGCCGGATCGGCCCCGCGAGCCAGCAGCGACCTGACCAGATCGCCGTCGCCTCGCAACACCGCCGCATGCAGCGCCGTGTACCCCGCGCTGGCCGAGTGGACGTCGGCGCCGCGCTCGAGGAGGAGTTCAGCCACGCGCCCCTGCCCGCTGTGGGCGGCCAGGACCAGGGCGCTCACACCGCTCGGCGCCACGTCGTTTACATCGGCGCCGGAAGCGAGCAACAGCCGCGCGGATTCGACGTCACCGTTGCGCGCGGCGAACAGCAGGGGGGTGAACCCTCCGAGGTCCATCTCGGTGACACCGCGCACGCTGTTTTGATCCCCGTACCGATTGGCGACCTGTACGGTACGGCGGCGGACGCGCGACCGGGCCCGCACGTCGGCGCCCGCCTCGATCAGCAGCCGGACGGTGTCGGGGTGACGCTCCGACACGGCCCACATAAGGGCGGTCTGGCCGTGGCTTCGCTCGGCCGCGTTCACGTTGGCACCCCGCGCCAGCAGCGCCTTGACGCCAGCCACCATACCCGCGCGCGAGGCCGTCATCAGCACGGACTCGCCCGACGACACCGAGGCGTTCGGGTCCGCTCCTCGGCGGAGCAAGGCGTCGATGATGGCCTCGTGTCGGTTTTCGCACGCCAGCGCCAGAGGCGTCACCCCGTGGTCGTTGGCGGCGTTGACGTTGGCGCCCGCGTCAAGCAGGCGGGCGACCAAAGATGCGTCGCCCGCGTAGACGGCCCAGTGCAGCGCGGTGGCCCCGTCTCCTTGTGCCGCGTTGACGTCGGCGCCGGATCGGAGCAGCCGGTCGACCGCGCCCATGTCACGGCGCTCGACCGCGTCTGCCAGCCGATCGTCGCCCCGCGCGGCGCCCGCCGACGAGAGTGCGAGAGAGACGAGAAGAAGAAGCAGCAGCGTCAGGCGACCCACAGTCCGGCAGTCCGATTGACTTGAGCATATCATCGGGCCGAGACTATCGGAGCCGTCGGTTTCGAGCGTTGCCTCATGCCGCACGTCGCACGCAACTGACAAGGAGGCTCGTGCGTCGAACTCTCGCGCTGCTGCTCGGGTTGGCTGGCGTCTGGCTGGCGGCGTCTGGTGGCGCCGCCGGACGGCAGCGCGATGGCGCTCCTCCAGCGCCCGATCGCCAGTTGCTCGACACGTACTGCGTGACGTGTCATGACGACCGTCTGCGAACCGCGGGCCTGACCCTCCAGAGCGCCGACCTCGGCCGCGTCGGCGCCGATCCGGCCGTCTGGGAACACGTCGTGCGCAAGCTTCGAGGCGGCCAGATGCCGCCCGCCGGCCGTCCCAGGCCGGATGCTGCCGCGATCGAGGCGTTCGTCGCGGCACTCGAGGCCGCGCTCGACCGTGCGTCGGCGCTCGCGCCCGACCCGGGGCGGCCGGTCACGAGGCGTCTCAACCGGACCGAATACGGGAATGCCATTCGGGATCTGCTGGCAATCGAGGTCGACGCGGCGGCCCTGCTGCCCTCCGACGACACGGACCGTCATGGGTTCGACAATAACGGCGAGGTGCTGTCGATCTCGCCCATGCTCCTCGAGCGCTATCTCTCAGCGGCGCGAGCGATCAGCAGGCTGGCGGTCGGACGACCGCCCGCGGCTGCTTCCATCGACACCTATCCCCTGCCGGCGCGACTCGATCAGGACGATCGGGCCCACGAACAGCTTCCGTTCGGATCGCGTGGTGGCGCCGCCATCACCCATCACTTCCCCGTGGACGGGGAATACCGCGTCGCGCTCCAGCTTCAGAAGACGCTCTACAACGCCGTTCGGGGGCTGGCCGAGCCCCATGTCCTCGAGGTGCGGGTCGATCGTGAACGGGTCGGCACGTTCGCCATCGGCGGCGGGGCCGTCGTCCCGCCGCCTGCCAGCTTCGCAGGCACGCTGACCTGGAATCCCGAGTGGGAAAAGTACGCCAACCATGCGGACGCGGGACTGGAAATCCGGATCCCGGTGAAGGCCGGCAGCCGCGCAGTCGGCATTTCGTTCGTGAAGCAGACCTGGGTCGCCGAGGACGTGGCGCAGCCTCCGCGCACCGGGTGGGGATTCGGCACCGACGAGATGTTCGATGCGAGTCCCAGGCTCGAGCGGGTCACGATCGAAGGACCGCTCGGAGCGGCAGGTACGCGGCAGGACGCCGCACGGAGCGGCGCGTTTGTCTGCTGGCCCAGACGCGAGGCGGAGGAGGAGGCCTGCGCCCGCAGGATCCTGTCCACGCTTGCGCGACGGGCGTATCGACGACCGGCGACCGGAGCGGACGTGGACACGCTGCTCGGCTTCTACCGAGCGGGGCGGGCGGCCGGCCGCTTCGACGCCGGGCTCGACGCGGCGCTTCAACGGCTTCTCGTCAGCCCGGATTTCCTCTTTCGCATCGAGCTGGACCCCGAGGGCGCGCGCGCCCCGTACCGGATCTCCGACCTCGCCCTCGCGTCGCGTCTGTCCTTTTTCTTGTGGAGCAGCGTTCCCGACGAGGAACTGCTCGACCTGGCGGTCCGGGGCGAGCTGTGGCAGCCTGCGACGCTCGACAGGCAAGTGCGCCGCATGCTGGCGGATCGACGCGCGCGTGCCCTGGTCGACAACTTCGCGGCCGAGTGGCTGCAACTGCGCGACCTGCGCAATGTGGTACCGGACCCGGACCTTTTCCCCGAATGGGACGAGAGTCTTCGTGAGGCGTTCCGTCAGGAGACCGAGCTTTTCATCGAGGACCAGCTGCGCGCAGACCGCAGCGTCGTCGATCTCATCTCCGCCGACTACACGTTCGTGAACGAGCGGCTGGCCAGGTTCTACGGCCTGTCGGGCGTGTACGGGAGCCGGTTCCGCCGCGTGCCGACGCCTGTCGAGCGCGGGGGTCTGCTCGGTCACGCCAGCGTCCTGACGCTGTCGTCCTACCCCAACCGCACGTCACCCGTGCTCCGGGGCAAATGGCTGCTCGAGAACATTCTCGGCACACCACCACCGCCGCCGCCACCCGACGTCCCGGCCTTGCGGGACAAGGGGACACGCGGCGAGCGGCAATCAGTGCGTGAGCGGCTGCAGGAGCATCGCAGGAACGCGGCGTGCGCGGCCTGTCATGCGCAGATGGATCCGCTCGGCTTTGCGTTGGAGCACTTCAACGCCATTGGCATGTGGCGCGCCGAGGACGAAGCGCGCACGAAGGTCGATGCGGCGGGAGCGCTTCCCGGCGGCGACACCTTCGAGGGGTTGGGCGGCCTGAAGGCGCTGCTCATGAACCGCCGGCAGCAGTTCATGGCGACGGTGACCGAACGGCTCCTGGCGTACAGCCTGGGCCGTGGCATCGAGCACTTCGACCAGCCCGCGGTCCGCCAGATCGTGCGAGACACGGCGCGTCAGGACGACCGGTGGTCGGCGCTGGTGCTCAACATTGTCCGGAGCGTGCCGTTTCAGATGCGGAGACCAGAATCATGATGGTGACCAGGAAAGCCATTCCGCGCCGGACCGTGCTGCGCGGCCTCGGCACGTCGATGGCGCTGCCGCTGCTCGACGGCATGGTGCCCGCGCTGACCGCCACCGCCCAGACGCCCGCGCGCGGCGCGCTGCGGTTCGGAGTGGTGTACGTCCCCAACGGCATGGTCATGCAGGAATGGACCCCGGCGGCCGTCGGCGCCGACTTCGAGTTCCGGGCCGCCATGAAGGCCCTGGAGCCGTTCAGCAGTCAGCTGATCGTGCTCTCGGGTCTCGCGAGCACGCCGCCGCCCTCTGCGTACGGTGGCGCCGGCGTCCACGCGCGCGCGTCCACGCGCTTCCTGACCGACGTCCCCCCGAAGCGCTCGGACACTTCCGAGGTCGAAGCGGGTGTGTCGGTCGATCAGCTGATCGCGAAGGAGCTGGGCCGCCACACCCAGCTCGCGTCGCTCGAGCTGGCCATCGATGGACGCGACCTGGCGGGCTCCTGCGACATCGGGTTCAGCTGCGCTTACACGAACACCGTGTCGTGGCGCGGTCCGAAAACGCCGCTGCCGATGGAGAACGATCCGCGCGTCGTGTTCGAGCGGATGTTCTCGGGCAGCAGCAGCACCGATCGGACCGCCCGGCTCGGGCAGATCGCCGCCGACAGGAGCATCCTGGACTCGGTGACGGCGAGGATTGGCGAGTTCCGGCAGCGCCTCGGGGCTCGGGACCGCGCCAAGCTGTCCGAGTATGTCGACGCGGTGCGCGACGTCGAGCGCCGCATCCAGAAGGCCGAAGAACAGAGCGGCCGGGAGTTGCCCATCGTCGATCGGCCGGGCGGCATCCCGTCGAGTTTCGAAGCGCACGTGAAGCTGATGTTCGACCTGCAGGTGCTCGCGTACCAGACCGACCTCACACGGGTCATGACCTTCATGCTCGGCCGCGAGCTGAGCGGACGGACGTTCCCCGAGCTGGGCGTCATCGAGTCGCACCACGCCACGTCGCACCACCAGGAGAACGCGGGCAAGATAGCGAACCTGCTGAAGATCAAGGTCTTCCACGCGAGCTTGTTCGCGTACTACCTGGACAAGCTGCGCGCGACCCCCGACGGAGATGGATCGCTGCTCGACCACACCCTGCTCGTGTACGGCGCCGGGATGGGCGACTCGAACCTGCACGCTCCAGGCAACCTTCCCGTATTGCTCGCGGGCGGAGCGGGCGGGCGCCTGCCGGCAGGACGTCACGTGCGGTACGAGGCGGGCACGCCGCTGGCCAACCTGCACCTCAGCCTGCTGGACATGTTCGGCGTGCCCACGGTCGAGCGGATGGGAGACAGCACGGGCCGTCTTGACCACCCCGGGCTCTGATAGGGCCATGGGGCGTGCGCGCGTTACGGCCCTGGCCATCCTTTGCCTGACGGCGGGCGCGTCGCCGGCCGGCGCCGGTCAGGGAGAGTCCATCGATTATCAGACCGCGCACCTCGAACGGCGGCTGGTCATTGGCCAGGCAAACGGTCCGATCGTGCTCGATGGCATGCTCGACGAACCGGCCTGGCGCAGCGCGCAGGTGGCCAAGGATTTCATCCAGAACGACCCCAACGAGGGTGCCCCTGCAACGTACGACACGGAGGTCCGGGTCCTCTACGACAGCGAGGCGCTTTACGTGGGGGTCTTCGCCCGCGACGACCAGCCCGCGGGCATCATCGTCAGCGATCTGAAGAAGGACTTCAACACCGGCAGCAGCGACGGGTTCCGCGTCATCATCGAC
>CAZCEL010000197.1:0-8293 GCA_964497175.1 uncultured Bifidobacteriaceae bacterium | reverse complement strand
GCGTCCGTCGGTGCTGGCGGCGTTGACGTCGACCCCGAGATCCACGGCGAGCCTCGCCGCTTCGAGCGCCAGACGCTCGCGATCCGCGCGCGGCGGCTGCACCCACGCCGTCCCGCTGCCCATGCCCGCGGCGGCCATCAGCGCCGTTGTGGCTTCGACCCGATGGTCGCCGGCTTCCGTGTGGTAGTCCGCGCGATGGACGAAGAGCGGATTGGCGCCGTGTTTCACCAGCAGCCGCATCATGGCGGGCTGGCCGAACCGCGCGGCCAGCCAGAAGGGCGTCGCGCCCACCAGCTCCGACCCGAAATTGAAGTCCTTCGATGCGCGCCGGGTGGGGGTCCACGTTCGAAGCGGCGCGTTGGGATCGGCGCCACGGGCGAGCAGCGCGCTCGCCATCCGCTCGTCCCGGCGCATCACGGCGATCTGGAGCGCGGAAAATCCGGCTGCCGAGGCGTTGGGGTCGGCACCGTTCTCGAGCAGGAGATCCACGAGATCGCCGAAACCGCCGTGGGCGGCCAGCACCATCGCGCTGACGCCCCAGGCGTCGGCGTCGTCGACGGCGGCGCCGGCGGCGATGAGCAGCCTGGCAGAATTGAGATCGCCCACGCGCGCCGCGAACATCAGCGCCGTATCGCCTCCGTGCGGGATGGCCCGGTTGTATTCGAGGCGGCCGTGTGGCGGCACGGCCATCACCTGGTTCCACACATCCGAGCGCGCGTGGATGTCGGCGCCGTGTGCGATCAAGACCTTGACGACGTCCGGATGCTTCTGGGCTACGGCCCACATGAGCGCCGTCTGTCCTCGGGCCGCGCGCGCGTTCGGATTCGCGCCCCTGGCGAGCAGCAGCTCGACCACGTCGGAACTGCCCGAGCGTGAGGCGACCATGACCGGCGTCTCGCCGAGCAGGAGCGCGGCATTGGGATTGGCGCCCCCCATCAGCAGCCGGCGCACCATGGCCGCGCTGCCGTTCTGGCTGGCCGCCCAGATTGGCGTCGCGCCAAGGTCGTTGCCCGCGTTCACGTTGGCGCCCGCCCGCAGCAGCAGGTCCGCGCTCTCCAGATCGTCGCGATAGCTCGCCCAGTGCAGCGCGGTCGTGCCGTCAGGCGCGGCGGCGTCCACGTCGGTCTTCTTGGCGAGCTGAGCGCGCAGGGCGGCGGCATTGCCGTCCTTGGCGGCGGCCACGATCGCCGGCAGGTCCGCGGCCGGGGCCGCAGCAGCGCTCAGGACGAGAAGCGCGGCCACGAGGCTGACCCTCAAGGACATGCCGCGAGTCAGCCTGACCTCGGATCCCACGCCCGAACGCCAGGACGATTTGTTCCGTACGGTCATCGCACGTTACACGCCCGACAGCGTATCGATCTCGAGTTTGCCCGTGCTACCGCCGAGCCGTTCGACCCTCACGCCGAGCTTGTCCATCAGGGTCACGAGCAGGTTCGCCATCGAGGGCTTGTTGTCGTATGCGAGGTGACGCCCGCCCTTCCACGTCCCGGCGCCGCCGCCCACCAGCAGGATCGGCAGGTTGTCGCCGGAGTGGCGGTTGCTGTTGGAAATGCCCGAGCCGTACAGGATCGTCATGTGATCCAGGAGCGAGCCGTCGCCGTCGGCTGTGGCACGCAGCCGCGCCAGATACGTCGAGAGCAGCTCCGTGTGGTAGCGGTTGATCTTCGACATGTGCGCGACGAGCTCGGGCATGTCGTTGTGGTGCGACAGCGGATGATGCGCCTCGGGCACGCCGATCTGCGGATACGGCCGGGCACTCTGCTCCTTGCTGATCATGAACGAGATGACGCGGGTCAGATCGGACTGGAAGGCGAGCAGCTGCAGGTCCAGCATGAGCGTCAGGTGGTCCTCGAAGACCGCCGGCACGCCCTGCGGCTGCTCGATGAGGGGAAGATCGAGGTCGCGCTGTTCCTCGGCCTTCTCGATGCGCCGCTCCACGTCACGAATCGACTCGGCGAACTCGTCGACCCTGGCGTGATCCTGCGGGCCGAGGTCCTGCCTGAGCCTGGCCAGCTTGCCCGTCACCGAATCGAGGATGCTCTTGTGCTGCTGCAGCCGCGCCTCACGTGCGGTCCGGTCGGTGCTGCCGCTGTCGCCGAAGAGCCGCTCGAAGACGGCCCGCGGGTTGTTCTCCATCGGAAGGGGCTGTGTGGGGCTGCGCCACGAGAGCGTGTGCGTGTACGCGCAGCTCAGGATACCCGTGCACGCCCCGGCGTTGGCGGGGCCGTCCATGGCCAGCTCGAGCGACGCGACCTGCGTCTCCCGCGCGAATCGACGGGCCAGCAGCTGGTCCATCGACACGTCGGCGATCACTTCGACCTCGTTGCGCCCGCCTCTGGTCGTGCCGGTGAGGAACGATCCGGAGGCGCCCGCGTGGATGTAGTTCCAGCTGGCGCGCAGTCCGGACAACACGAGCATCTGGTTGCGGAACGGTGCCAGTGGCTCCAGGATGGGCGAGAGCTCGAAGGCGCCCGCCTCGCCCTTCGGCAGCCAGTATTCCATCGCCATCCCGTTCGGCACGTAGAAGGTCAGGAACCGGTGAACGGGCGCGGCCGCGGCGCGGCCGCGCAGCGAAAACGCCGGCACCATCGCGTCCAGCAGGGGCAACGCCAAGGTCGCGCCCAGCCCCTGCAGCAGGGTCCGCCGCGGCAGCCGCTTCTTCGTGATGACAGCCATGGTGATTGTCTCCGGTTCTTCAGTTCGCCGCGCGTTCGGTCGGGCGTGTCGAGCGCATGAGGAATGTGGGGCTCTTCACGATCCCGAGGATCAGCGCCGACCAGCGGTACTTGCTGGAGGCCGCGTCCCGGACGATCTTTCGGACCGTCGGCCGATCGTAGAAGTCGAGCGGCCGGCCCAGCGCGTACGCGAGGAGCTTCTCGGTCACGGTGCGCGGGAATTGATCGGGATCGGCGAGCAGCAGCGCACGCAAGCCCGGCAACCCTTCGACCTTCGCGCCGTTCATCAGGACTCCCGTCGCGTCGATCGGACGGCCCGCCTCGTCGAGGGTGCGCCACCCGCCGATGGCGTCGAAATGCTCCAGCGCAAACCCCGGGGGATCGATGACCGAATGGCAGTTGGCGCACACCGGGTTCTGTCTGTGCTGCGCCAGGCGCTCGCGAATGGAGGCTGGAGGCGCACCCGGCTTGTTCTCCGGCAGATTCGTGTCTACGCCGGGCGGGGGCGGCGGCACCGGCAAACCGAAGACGTTGTTCAACAGCCATTTCCCCCGCAGCACCGGCGAGGTCCGGTCCGGATACGAGGTCGTCGCCAGCAGCGCCCCGTGGCCGAGCAGCCCACTGCGCTGGGTGCCGGCGAGGCTGACGCGTCGGAACCGTGAGCCGTAGACACCTGGGATCGCGTAGTGGCGCGCGAGCCGCTCGTTCACGAACGTGTAGTCGGCCTGGAGCAAATCCAGGACACTGCGATCGTCGCTGAGCGTGCTGCCGACGAAGAGTTCCGTTTCCGTCTGGAACGCCTGGAGCAGACTCTCGTCGAAGTTGGGGTAGAAGTCAGGGTGGACCACGACCTCGCCGACGCGGCGCAGATTCAGCCACTGCGCGGCGAAGTCCTTCACAAGGGCCCGGGTGGCGCGCGGGTCCGCTAGCATTCGCCGCACCTGCTGCTCGAGAACCGCTGGCCTGGTCAACTCGCCGCGTTCGGCCAGCGCGATCAGGCGCTCGTCGGGAATGCTGCTCCACAGAAAAAACGAGAGCCGCGAGGCCACGTCCACGTCGCTCAGCCGAGCGACTCCCCCATCCGGCGCCTCGCTCGCCGCTCCCACCGCCCGCGGCCGATCGCGGTGGACTCGCAGCAGGAAGTCCGGGTCCACCAGCATGCGTTCGAGAGCGAACTGGATCCCCTCGTCGAAGCTCCCACCGTCGCGACGCCCGCGCTCGTAGAACTCCAGGAGCGTGTCAACGTCGGCGGGATTCACCGGCCGCCGGTAGGCCAGCCGCGCCATCTGCGACAGGAGTTTCGTGGCGCAGGCACGCTCCTCGGCGCCGGGCCGCGGCCGACACACGAAGATCGCACGCCGGCTCGGCGTATCGGCGCCTCGGGTCTCGCGGAGAACACCTTGCACCTGCGGCGCCTGCCGAAGCGGCCCGCCGATCTGCACCGAGCCCACGCTCGCATAGTCCATGTAGATCTGATCGTTGGTCAGGACCCGGCCGCGCTGCAGGGGTTGGGGCAGGCCCTCAGGTTCCCACAGTTCCCGCACGAACGAGACACCGACGACTCGCGGTCCCGCCCGGACTGGGATGCGAATCTCGAGCCCGGCGTCGCCGGTGATCTGCATGTACCTTTCCCACTCGGGCGCACCTGCGAAGCCCGGCTCTCCGTCGCCGGCGTAGCTGGCGGCGGCGGGCCGCCCCGGCGCTCCACCCCCGACGGTGAACCGCTTCACCAGCTTGCCGTCCAGCCGTACATCAAGCTGCTGCGGCCAGCCCATGCCCATGATGTAGTCCTGGTACTGACGCCGCAGCCGCACCTTGATCAGATACTCGCCGTCGACGGGAAACACGTACGGAACAGCCAGGCCGCCCCGGGATCCGAACGGCAGATCCTCGCTCTGCCGGTCGTCCTGCACGACATGCAAGGAGATGTCGAAGGTCGAAAGGCCCGGACTTGGCGGCGGCAGACCCGTCGCGAGCCGCGTCACCTGACGGGCCACCGACAAGTACCGCTCCAGATGCGCCGTCGAGATCGAGAGAACCTCGGCGAAGTTGTCGAAGCTGCCGTCGGCCGTGTCGTCTCCGGGCAGCAGCGACTTGACGTCGACGTCGAGCGCGAAGAGATCGCGGACCGCGTTGTTGTATTCCGTTCGATTGAGCCGATGAACGGCGTTGAACCTGCCGGGATTCGGACGGGCCGCCCAGGCCCGATCGAGTTCGCCCTCCAGCCACTCGGCCACCGACCGATACCTCGCGGCGTCGGGCCGTGGCCTGCCGGGCGGGGGCATCGAGCCCGAGCGCAGTTTGGTGACTACGCGCTCCCAGACGTCCGGGCGGGCGCCCGGCCGGGTGATGTCGACGAGGTCGAGCGCGAGCTCGGCAGTCCGGAGTTTCTCGTTGTGGCAACTGATGCAGTACCGGGCCAGCAGGTCCCTCGCGGGCGCCGCGGGCCCCGCATCGACCTGGCTCGACCGAGCCGACATCGTGGCGCTCGTAAGCGCCGTGGCAACCCACAGGACGAGAAGCGACGGGACCCTGCTTCGCATGGCTCGAGTGTCAGGCCATTTTGCCTGAATTAGCCGGGTCCCAGGCAAAAAAACGCGGCGAGCCGATACAATGCACCGTTCTTGCCGGCCCGCCGCGTTGTGGGCCCAGCAACCCGACCAGGGGTCGTTCCGGACGCCAGGGCGCGTCTCTGACGGCGTGGATGAGGCGCACGCGGAAGTCAACCTCGCGTGCCACATCAGCAGACCGGGGTGGGGGCGGAAGCGAGAACACGCAGCTGGGGAGCGATGCTGATGTTGTTGATGCGGGCGCGTGCCCTCCTGATACTCGCCGTCGCGGCATCTGTGGCAGTCCCGGCAGGTGCCGCCACGGTGGCCGGGTCGGTGACCGACGCGACCGGCGCGGCGCTGCCGGGCAGCAGGGTCGTTCTTCGCGGCGTGGCCACCGGCCAGGAGGCCTCGGTCGAAACCGATGCGGCGGGACGCTTCCGGCTGGACGCGCCAACCCCCGGCACGTATCTGGTGATCATCACGCGACCGGGCTTCTCGGAGGCGGCGCGAACCGTGTCGATCGCGGGGCCCGATGACGTGATCGATCTGGCGGTGCAGCTCGAGCTTGGCGTGCTGAGCGCCGAGGTCAGCGTGACGGCCGCACGTGCGGAGCGGGAGACGCGCCAGATCCCGCTGCACGTCGACTCGATCAGCAGGGGCCTTGTCGAGCAGATCAACCCCCTCTCGACGGGCGACGCCCTCGCGGTGGTCGCCAACATCACGCCGGTCGGCGGCGGCCCCTTCGGCGTGCGGCCGCGGCTGCGCGGACTGGATTCGACGCGGCTGCTGGTGCTGGTCGACGGCCAGCGGCTCAACACGGCCCGTCAGGCGACCGACCGCACCGGCGCCGAGGTCGGGCTCATCTCGCCCGATGCGGTCAGCCGGATGGAGGTCGTCAACGGCGCCGGCACGCTCATGTACGGGTCCGACGCGCTGGCGGGCACGATCAACATCATCACGAACGAACCGGCGTTCTCCGACGTTCGGCGGTGGATCTACGGATTCAACGGCTTGTTCAGCAGCAACGAAAACGGCGCACGGGGAACGGCCACAGTAGGCGTGACCATGCCGCGGTTCGCCGTCCGGCTCCAGGCCGGCGTGGAGTCGTTCGACAATTACACGGCCGGAGCGTTCACGTCAGAAGACACGCGGCCGTTTTTCGCGTCCGGCGAGCTCCGTCGAGCCGACACGATCGATGACGCCTTCGGCTTCAGGTTTGGCGCGTTTCCCGATCCGTTCAACGCACCGTACGTCCGCACGAGCAGCGAGATTCTCAACTCCGGCGCCAAGGGGCATTTCTTCAATGTCTCGAGTCTGATCAAGCTCGCCGAGCGGCGGACGCTGAAGGTGCGGTATCAACGCCGCCAGATGGACGACGTCGGATTTCCGGATTTCGTACAGCCCTACTTCTTCAACGCCGTGTCGCTTCCGCACAGCAACCTCGACCGCGTGTCGGCGCGCTACGAGGCGCGGGCCGTTACGCCGTGGCTCGCCAACCTGTCGCTCACGGCGCACTTCCAGAGGACCGAGCGCCTGCTGGAAAACCTCCTGCCCGTCCAGTTCCCGGCGCCGACGCCTGTCGCCTTCTTCCCCATCAGCGTGTTTCGCTTGAACATCCTCTCCCAGACCGAGCAGCGCGTCTGGACGCCCGGCCTCGACCTGCAGGCCGTGCTCGTGCCTCGCCGCGACCACCTGCTCACCACCGGCTTGACCTTCTTTCGCGACCGCAGCAGCGACCGGCGCACCACGTCAACGCGCACGTCGATGATCGGCCAGGTGGTGCTGGGCCAGCGAGGTCCTGCGGCGGTAACGTTTCCCTCACCGGTCGAACTGGGCCCCCCTTCGCTCGCGCACCCGGTTCGAGTGCCGGACGCAAGCCTGCGGGACATCGCGCTCTTCGCGCAGGACGAATGGCGGCTCCGGCCCGCGCTGTCGCTCGTCGCGGGTGTGCGCGGGGACTTCTACAACGTCACCACGGAGGCCACCCCGGGCTACGACGTGTCAGCGGTCGTGGCCGGGGCGCGTCCGGCGATCGATCCGTCCACGCTGCCCGATCCGGACGGCGCGACGTACACGAGAGGGGCGCTTACCGGCGACATCGGCCTGGTCGCCAACCCGGGCGGCCGCGTGAATCCCTTCGTCCGCTTCGGCCGCAGCTATCGGCATCCCAACCTCGAGGAAATGCTATATGCGGGTCCGGCCACGGCCGGCAACATCGCGCCCAACGTGACGGTTCGCCCCGAAAAGGGCAACAACTTCGATCTGGGCGCCAAGTTCAACGCCGGGCGCGTGTCGGGCGGGGCCTATTTCTTCGTCAACCAGTACGAGGATTTCGTCGCGCAGGACCTGGTCGTGGCAGCCACTCCGGCCGGGCCGCTGGCGCAGGCGACCAATTACGCGGACGTCCGGATCAGCGGTGTCGAGCTGGCGGCCGACGCACCGCTGACCTTCGAGCGCGGTGTGGTCACTCTGGGGGCCGCCGCCGCATTCACGCGTGGCACGATCACCCGCGGCGTCAATCCGCTCAACGGCACATCCCTCGATGGCACGCCGGCCGACAACATCACGCCCATCAAGGTGCTCGCGAGCGTCCGGTACACGGAGCCGCGCGGACGCTGGTGGGCGGAATATGGCGTACGGATTCAGACCGACGTCACCCGCGTGACGCCGACGCTCATCGACTCACCGTTTCTCATCGCGCAGGATCTGCTGTCGCTCGAAGGCTTCACCGTGCAGCGGATTGGCTGGGGCGTCAATCTCACTCGCGGGCGCGAGGGGCTGGGTCTCACCTTCGCCGTCGAGAATCTCTCGAACGAATATTATCGCGAACACTTCCAGTTCGCGCCCGCGCGCGGGAGGAGCTTCACGGTTGGCGTGAGCGTCGGCGCGTTCTAGGCCCAAAAACGATGGCCGCGGCTGCGACCGTCGATAAGGTTCATAATAATGCCGGCTTTCCACTCGAATGCCGTGAGGACGGGGACCCTACTAACCACAAGGAGTGTCGTATGAGAGGCCGATTCTTGGCAGCGGTGCTCACGGTCGTTGCGGTGCTCACCCCGGTGGCGA
>CAZCEL010000196.1:0-8301 GCA_964497175.1 uncultured Bifidobacteriaceae bacterium | reverse complement strand
GTCAATCCTCACACCTGGATTCACATCGACGTCAAGGGACCCGGCGGCGCCGCCGAGCGCTGGATGATCGAAGGCGGCCCACCGAACACGCTCCTGCGGCGGGGATTCACGAAGAACTCGCTGCAGGTCGGCGTCGAAGTGTTCGTCGAGGGCTTCCAGGCCAAGGACCGCTCGAAGAAAGCCAACGGCCGGGACGTGACGTTCAAAGACGGCAGCAAGCTGTTCCTCGGCTCCTCGGGGACGGGCGCGCCGCTCGACGGCAGGGATCCGGGGGAGAAGAAGTAGCCGTCGGAGTCCACAAGTGAGGACTCGAATCTGTCGGTTCGGTGCGAGGGGTGGCGTGATCCTCATCGGGATGGCGGCCTGGGCGCTGGTGAGCTCGCGCCTCGCAGAGGTGCGAGCAGCGGCTGACACGCCCTCGATCAGCCTTCCCCCGGACGCGGGGCCCATGGCCACCAGCAGGGCCGCAGAGCTGAAAGCGGCCGACTACGTCGAACGCGAGCTCTTCCTCGAAGGCTCGGCCGCATCCTATTCGAGCCGCGATGACTGGACGAGCGATGGCTTCTGGACGGCGGCAGTACCTGGAGCCAGGGCGCCCTACAAGGTGCGCATGCTGGTTCGCTACCCGGTCCAACCGGCGCGCTTCAACGGTCTTGTCTTCGTCGAATGGCTGAACGTCTCGGGCCAGACCGAGGCCGATCCGAACTTCTCGTTGCTCCACGTCGAGCTCATACGGTCCGGGTACGCCTATGTGGGTGTTGGCGCTCAGGCGGTGGGCGTCAACGGAACAAGCGGCTTGAAGAAGATCAACGGCGCGCGCTACGGATCGCTGCAGCACCCGGGAGATTCCTATTCGTATGACATCTACTCGCAGGCCGGGCAGGCCATCCGCACGCCGAAGGGTCCCGCCCCGCTTGGACCGCTGACCTCCCGCATCAGCCGTCTCATCGCCGCCGGCGAATCGCAGTCGGCCAGCCGGATGGTCACCTACGTCAACGCCGTGCACCCGCTCGTGAATGTCTACGACGGCTTCTTCATCCACAGCCGCGGCGGCGGCCCGGCGCCGCTGGCCCAGGACGCGCAGAACAAGCCCACCGTGCCTCTGCCCGCACTTTCGCGCATCCGGCGCGATCTGAGAACGCCGGTATTTCAAGTGCAGGCGGAAACAGACGTGCCCAATTTCGTTGCCGCGCGCCAGCTCGACGATGACGCGGTGCACACGTGGGAACTGGCAGGCACGGCGCACGCTGACAGGTACCTCCTGACCGGCGGGGGGACTCGGCCCCTGGCCATGACCTGTACCGATTCGGAGACCAAATTGAACGTGCCCGTCAACGACGGGCCCATGACGTACTCTCTGCGGGCCGCGCTCCGTCACCTGCGGCGATGGATCGAGACAGGCACACCGCCGCCGACCGGGCGGGAGTTGAGCGTCGAAGGACGCCAGATCAAGCGCGACCCGGCAACGGGCCTCGCGCTCGGCGGCGTTCGAACGCCGCACGTGGACGTTCCGGTCCGGACGCTGAGCGGCGTGCGCGAACCGGCCGGAGGCGGAGGATTCTGCCGGTTGTTCGGCCGGACCGACGAGTGGAACGGCAACACGGACGCGTGGGACGGAACTCCCGCCGATCCGTCCCCGACGCCGGAACCCGTGCTGTCGACGCTCTACGGGTCGCCGTCGGTCTATCGCGCGCGGTTCGACGAGGCGCTGGAACGGGCCATCACGAACGGTTTTCTTCTCGGCGAGGACGTCGCGGCCATCAGGGCCGAGGCGGCCGCCGTGCACTGGGAGGAGCCCCGCGCACGGTAGCGAAGCTGGTCGATCCGACCCTTCATCAAGGGAGCAGATCCGTGAACTCCACAGAACGTCCCAAGGTGCGCTCGTTCGTCGGAGTGCTCGGGCTCACAGTCGCGACGGCACTGCCGGTGACCGCCCCGGCAGCGGCCCAGACCTCCGCACCGGACCAGGTGACGTTTACCAGGCACGTCGCGCCGATCCTCCACCGCTCCTGTGTCAACTGTCACAGGCCGGGGTCGATCGCGCCGATGTCGCTCATCACCTACGAAGACGTGCGCCCCTGGGCGCGGGCGATCAAGCTGAAGACCTCGCGTCCTCCCGACGACCCGGAGCGGATGCCGCCGTGGTTCATCGAGAAGAACGTCGGGATCCAGAGGTTCAAGGACAACCCGTCACCGTCGGACGCGGAAATCGCGTTGATCGGACGATGGGTGGACGCCGGCGCGCCGCGCGGCAACCCGGCCGACATGCCCGCCATCCATCTTCCCGATCGTGCGTGGAGCATCGGCACGCCAGACCTGATCGTCTCGTCACCACCCAAGACGCTTCCGGCTGTGGCGCCGGACTTCTATGGCCGCATCGGGCCCGCGCCGACAGGGTTGACCGAAGACCGCTACGTCAAGGCCGTCGAGTTCCGGGAACGGCGTCACGACAAAGGCGCAGCCGAGCGCAAGGCAGGCGACCTCAACTACTTCACGGTGCACCATGCGGTCATCGCGGCCACAGCGGGACCGAGCAGCGTCCCGGCGGCCAGCGCCGTCGTCGACCAGGCGTCAGGGACTGCCGCCGAGAGCCGCGGCGGCGGCAACTTCAACGTGGTCTGGGAGCTCGGGCAGAACGCCACGATTTACCCCGATTCGCTCGGGGTCAAGCTCGGCGCCGGGTCGGCCCTTACCTTCGACATTCACACGCACTCGGTCGGGACGGACGCCACGTTCACTATCGAGGTGGCCTTCAAGTTCCACCCCGCCGGTTACCGTCCGAAGTACACGAACGCCGGATCGTTCAACTCGCTCACCTACGACCTGGATATCCCGGGTAACAAGGAGACCGTCGTCGAGGCGTTGTACCCGATGGCCCGGGCCGGGCTGGTGCTGAGCTTCGAGCCGCACCTGCACTCCAGTGGGCGGCGGATGTGCGTGGAAGCGCTCTATCCGACCGGCTACCAGGAGACGCTCAACTGCGCGGGCTACAACCACAACTGGGTGAAGGTCTACCACTACGAGGACGAGGTGGCGCCGCTGCTGCCCAAGGGCACGGTGATCAAGGTCACGGCCTGGTACGACAACACGTCGAAGAACCCGCGCGTGGCCGACCCGCGAAACTGGAAAGGATGGGGCAGCCGCTCGATCGACGACATGATGTTCCTGCTGTCGAGAGTCATCTGGCTGACCGACCAGGAGTACGAAGCGGAAGCGGCCGCCCGGACAAAGACCAGCCCTTCGGCTCCTCGCAGCGGCGGAAATCAGGACTAGCCGCACGGCACCGGCATGACCCGAACGCACGCGGTGTCGACGATGCTGAACTCGGTGCGGATGGCGGTCGTTCTCGGCGGTCTGGCATCGGGCACGCTGACGGTGGCCGCCGGCCAGCAGCTCGTGTATTCGAGCGGTCAGACGGTTACTCCCGCGTTCGAAGGGTGGGAGAAGAACCCTGACGGCACCTTCAACATGGTGTTCGGGTACTTCAACAGAAATCTCGATGAGCACCTGCACGTGCCCATCGGCCCGAACAACAACATCGAGCCCGGCGGGCCCGATCGAGGCCAGCCGACGTACTTCTTCCCGAGGCGCAACCGGTTTCACTTCAAGATCAGAGTGCCGGCCGACTTCGGCAAGAAGGAACTCGTCTGGTCAATCACGACGCAAGGGGTGACCGAGAAAGCCTACGCGACGCTGATCCCCGAGTACATCATCGACAGTCAGCTCGCGATGCTGGATGTCGGCAACTTCGGCCGCGATCCGGAAGGGCGGGACCTGCTGAACAAGCCTCCAACCGTGCAGCTCGATGGCCCCCACGAGCGTCGTGTCGCGGTCGGCATGCCGCTCACCCTGACAGCATCGGCCGGCGACGATGGCATGCCCACGCCGCGGCCGGCGCCTCGCGGCGCGCCGGGAACTCCGCGGGGCCGAAGCAACGCGCTGGGGCTCCGCGTTGCGTGGTTTGTCTACAGGGGAGACGGCTCAAACGTCACGTTCGATCCGCCGCAGTTCAAGATCTATCCGGACTACCGTGTCGGCAGCAACTCGCCCTGGTCCCCGCTCTGGGCGACGCCGCCGCTGCCCGCCGACGGAAAGTTCCCGGTGACGGCCACCTTCAAGGTCCCTGGCACGTACGTCATCCGCGTGCTGGCGCACGACGGGGGGCTGTCGAACGCGGAGGACGTCACCGTCACGGTCGCCCGTTAGTCAGACTGCTTTAGACCCAGGCCGGCCGCCTTCAGCGTTCGCAGCGCCAGTTGCGCGCGTCGCGGACTGCAAGCTTCTCCGGATTGTCGAGGCCGCCCTTGAACATTGACCGCTGCGGATAGGCGCAGACGCGGAACGTGCGGTACTCGTTGCTCAATTGCACCGAATCGGGCGCCTTGCCCTTTTCCACCCAGTCCTCGGCCGCCTCGAGCAGCTTCATCACATGATCGGTGGGCGCGCCCTCGCCGCCGCTGCAGTGATGCAGGCCCGGGATGACGAAGAAGCGGTGAAAGGAGCTACCAAACGCTTTCTGGAGGTTCTCGGAGTAACCCAGGTACTGCTGCTCCGGGACCGCCTGCTCGGCGTTGCCCGTCCACATGATGAGCTTGTGGCCGGTCGTCTGAAGAGCGGCGAGATTCTTGTGGTTAAACTTCGAACCCGCCTTTGTCTCCTCGCGCACCACGGCGGGATCGGAAAAATCCAGATCGGTCGTGAGGTAGCTGAAGTGTGGGCCGCGCGCTGCCTTGGAGCTCGTATCTGAAACGATAAAACCGGCGGGTTGCTCCTGCTGCGTCTTCCAAGGCGGCGGCGTGCGGCCCGTGAGGAATTCCGGGAAACGGACCACGTTGGCGAGCCCAGAAACCGGGAGCGAGCCAGCCACCCTTGCCGTCCGGAATGCCGTCGGCGATGAGCTTGAGCGTGCCGAACTTCGCCTCGCTCAGAAAGCTCAGCTGCCGGCGGTCGATCTTGATGACGCGGGGATCCCAAATGAGCCCGTCGATTGCGCCGTCGGCCCCGTCATACTGCTTCAACAAGACCTCGTGGATGCGAACGTACTCGTCGGGAGAAATCCAGGAGCCCGGGACCTTGTTCACGCGCTGGCCCACCGCCGTCCAGACGCTGCCGGGCCCACCGGGATATTCCGCGGCGCTTGCGCCCGCGATGTGCCCGTCGAAATCGTCGGGATACATCTCGGCTTCGGTCATCGTTCCGTCGCCGCCGCCCGAACAGCCCATCACGTAACGGTAGAGGTTTTGTGTGCGGTAATGGTCGCGCACGATGGCCTGCGACGCCACGGCCGCCACATGCGTGCCGCGGTGGGCCCAATCGAGGGCCATGGCGGGGTTGCTCCGGAACGAGAAATCGAGCCCGTGGCTCGCGGCCACGAAAGCACGAAATGACCGCGGTGTTCAACGATTCGGCCGGGTTGATGTATCCGATCCGTCGCGGACCGTGGGCGACACAAACGCCGATTCGTCCACCGCGAGGCCGCGCGCCTTCATCAGCTCGCGAAAGAGCGCCACGGTCTCCGGGCGTCGCTGGAACGTCGCCGTGTTGCCTTCGCCATTGGCGACATTGAGCGGCGTGAAACCTCGCTTGTTCGTCGCATCGAGCCGGGCGCCGCGGTCGACCAGCAATTGCACGATCGCGTTCGAGCCTCGCGAGGCGGCGCCGTGCAGAGCCGTCTCGCCGCGGTCGTTCACGGCGTTGACGTCGGCGCCCAGATCGAACGCCACCTTCACGGCGTCGAGCGCATCCTCGTTCGTCCCGCTGTCCTCGTTGACGTAGCCCATGTCGATGCCGGCGGCCAGCATGAGTGCCGTCGACTTTGCGCTGTCGGTCGCGAGCGGATCGGCGCCGCTCTCGGCCAACAGGCGCATCATCTGGAAATCGGCGCCCCTCGCAGCCAGCAGGAACGGCGTTGCGCCCCTGCGTCTGGCGTAGCGGTAGCCGTCGACGATCTCTCTGGTCATCCTGGCGTTCACGTCCGCACCGTGCGCGATGAGCTTCCTGGCCAGATCCATGCTGCTCAGCCGGCCGGTCGCCACCGGATGCGGAAACTGACCGATGTTCAGAGTGCGCGTCCGGATCACCTGATGCAGCGGCGTCCAGCCCTGCGCTGCCGCATTCGGATTGGCGCCCCGATCGAGCAGAAACGCCCCCAGCTCCCAGTGCGCGTTGATCGCGGCCACGACCAGAGCGGTGGCGCCGTCGGACGCCGAGTCGTTCACATCGGCTCCAGCATCGAGCAGGACGGAAACCGCCTCGAGCCGGCCGGCGCGCACCGCAAACAGCAGCGGCGAGTAATCGTCCACGCGTCCCCTTCTGAAGTAGTCCCGGGACACGGCGTCGTTCAGCCCATCATTGTCGGCGGCCGGGCGGCTGAGGGATGTCCCCGCTGGGGGCGTCGGCCCATGGGATCGTGCCTTGATGTCCGCACCCGCCTCGAGGAGCACGCCAACGGCGGCCGCGTTGCCCTCGGCCGCCGCCCACATCAGTGCGGTCTGGCCCCGCGTCGACTCCCTGGCGTTCACGTCGGCGCCCCGCGCCAGGAGCGCTTTGAGAACACCCACGTTGCCCGTTCGGGCGGCCGTCATCAGCACGGTCTGGCCTCCCGGCATGCGTGTGTTCGCGTCCGCGCCTGCGCCGAGCAGGCGTTCGACAATGGCGGCGTTCCCGTTCGTGCAAGCCAGCACGAGCGGCGTGACGCCGTACCGATTGGCGGCGCTGACGACGGCACCCGCACGAATCAGCAGATCGGCGGTCCGGAGATCGTTGTGATGCGCCGCCCAGTGCAGCGCGGTCGTGCCATCCGCCTCGCGGGCGTTCACGTCCACGCGCTGATCGATCAACGCGCGCGCAGCGCTCATCTCGCCGCGCCTGGCTGCGTCGACGAGTGCTCCCTGACCGGCAGCCGATAGACGCGCCACGGCCAGAAGCGCCAGTACGGCAGCTTGCCCTGCCCTGTTGTCTCGCCGGGCAGCCCCCTCCGCTCGACGAAGCTGAAGAAGGCGCGCGCCTGTCGCGATCCGGCGCAGGCGGCATCCAAGCGTGATTCGGCGCATCACCTTGCCCCAACGCCCCTACAGATTCGCCAGCCGTCCAGTGCTGTCACCGATATGCTCCAGCTCAACGCCAACCTTGTCGAGCAGGCTGAGCCCGAGATTCATCATCGGCGTATCGTTGGGATACCGCACGTGCCGGCCGCCTTTCAGCTGGCCGCACCCGCCGCCCACGACAACCAGCGGAAGATCGTGATGCCGGTGCAGGTTGCCGTCGCCCATGCCGCTGCCGTACAGCAACATCGAGTGGTCCAGCAGCGTGCCGTCTCCATCCGGTGTCGAATGCATCTTCTCCACGAGATGGGCGAACAGGCCCATGTGATAGGTATTGATCTTGGTGTTCTTGGCCATCTTCTCCGGGTTGTTCGCGTAGTGCGAGATGTCGTGATGAGCTTCCATCACCCCGATGTCCGGATACGAGCGCGTGCTCAGCTCGCGCGCGATCTGGAACGTGACGACACGCGTGATGTCGGCCTGGTAGGCGAGGAACTGCAGATCCAGGAGGAGCTTTGCGTGGTCGTCGTACGAGTCGGGGATCCCGAGCGGGGCGGCTCCCGCCGGCGCGGACGCCGGGTCGGTCCGATCGGCGGTCTTCTGCAGACGCCGCTCGACGTCCCGGAGAGCCCCGAGGTACTCATCCACGGTGGTGCGGTCGCGCGGGCCGAGGTCGCGCCGGAGGCGCACCATATCTCCCCTGACCGCGTCGAGAATGCTGCGGTTGTTCCGCATCTGCTCCAGGCGTGCCCTCCCGCCGCTCCCGTCGCCGAAGAGGCGCTCGAACACCAGATGTGGATTGGTCTCCATGGGCAGGGGCACGGTGGGCGTCTGCCACGACATCGTGTTGACGTACGCGCAGCTGTAGCCTCCTTCGCAGTTGCCCACGACAAAGCTCGGCTCGAGGGCCAGCTGCAGAGACGATAGCGGCGTGTCCTGCCCGAGCTTCCGCGCCGCGAACTGGTCGACGGTCGTACCCGCTCGAATGTCCGCGCCTTCGGTCCGCTTCGGCCGGACGCCGTTCAGCCACACGCCCGCCGCCCGGGCGTGCGACCCGCTTCCGACGTCCAGCGGATCCGCCTGAGAGTTGGCCAGACCGCTCACCACCACCGTCTGGTCGCGGAACGGTCGGAGAGGGCTCAGAATCGGTGTGATTTCGAACGCGGCGCCTTCAGAAGCCGGGTGCCAGTTGATCAGCTGGATGCCGTTGGGCACGTAGAAGAACGCCATGCGGCGCGGGGGCGCGGCGGCCGGTGTC
>CAZCEL010000195.1:0-8322 GCA_964497175.1 uncultured Bifidobacteriaceae bacterium | reverse complement strand
GATGCCGCCGCCCAGAACGCGGTCGAATTCGTCGATGAGTGTCGGCAGCCGCTTGTGTTTCTCCAGCTCGATGTCGGCGTACAGCCGCGCGCCCGAAGCGGTGTCCGCGATCACGTACCGATGCTCGCCGCGTGAGGACGCGGCCTCGTCTGCGCGTTCCTCGACGAACGAGTTCCACGTGCCGCAGTCGGCACACCGTCCGAGCCACCGCTGCGACTGAGCGCCGCACTCCTGGCAGACGAAGACGATGCGGGGCCTGCTCACTCGTAGATCCTCTCGATGCGCGTGCCCACGCGGCAGACAATCTCCAGCGGAATGGTACCCACGGCGGCCGCCATCTCCCGGACGTCGATCCGCTCACGGCCCTGCGATCCGATGATGACCACCTCGTCACCAGGTGAGACGTCCATGCCCGTCACATCGGCCGTCAGCATGTCCATGCTCACTCTGCCGACGATTGGCGCCCGGCAGCCGCGAATCAGGACCGCGCCCCGGTCCGAGAGGCGAAGATCAAGACCGTCGGCGTATCCGGCCGGCACGATCGCGATGGTACGCGGCGTGTCGGCGGTGAATCGTGCGCCGTACCCGACGATCTCGCCGGGCCGCATGCCCTTCACGGCGACGACCCGGCTCCCGAGCCGCATCGCAGGCGCGAGATTCAGCGTCGAGGCGAGCGGCGCGGGCACGATGCCGTACAGCAGATGTCCCGGTCGAACGCGCTCGAACCACACGCGCGAATCCCGCAGGAGCGCCGCGCTGTTGGCCGCATGGCGGTATCGCGGGCGGCCGCCGAGCCGGGCGATCTCGGCGAGCGCCTCGTCGAACCGGCGGCGCTGGGACTCGAACACCCGGGACCCAGGCTCGTCGGCGGTTGCAAAATGCGTGTAGACCGCCTCGAGCTCCAGGTTCGGGCTGGCAAAGAGCTCGGGAAGCGTCCGCCGCAGATTGTCGAACCGGAAGCCGAGCCGGTTCATGCCGGTGTCGATCTTCAGGTGGTAGCGCAGCCGCTGGTGGAATCGCGCGGCGGCCGCCTGCACCGCCCGCGCCGCGCCAGGCGTCGAGATCGTCGGTGTCAGCCGGCAATCGAACAGGCCATCGAGATCGCTGACACTCAGCGCACCGAACACCAGGATCTCGGCCTGCACGCCCGCGGTCCGCAGCGAAGCGCCCTCCTCGATGTCCGCGCAGGCGAGCAGGTCCGCGCCGGCGTCTTCTAGGGCGCGCGCGACCGGGCCGGCGCCGTGCCCGTAGGCGTTGGCCTTCACCACGGCGATGACACCGGGCGGCGGCGCCTCGCCCCGGGGCTCGGCCCGGAGACACTCGACGATCTGGTGGAAGTTGGACGTGATTGCCGACAGGTCGACGCGGGCGGTCGTCGGGCGAACCATGGGGCCGATCACGAATCTCGTGGTTTCCCTGCGGCCAGATTCTCGAAGCGTGTGAACTCCCGGATGAACGCCAGCCGGATGAGGCCGGTTGGACCGTTGCGCTGCTTGCCGACGATGATCTCGGCCATGCCCTGCGCATCGGGGGCCACCTTGTCGCCGTACTGGTCGGGGCGATAGATGAAGACGACGACGTCCGCATCCTGCTCGAGGGCACCGGATTCGCGCAGGTCCGAGAGCTGGGGGCGATGGTCGGATCGCGACTCGGGCGCACGGCTCAGCTGGGAGAGCACCACCAGGGGGACGTTGAGTTCCTTCGCCAGCCCCTTGAGCGACCTGGAGATCGAGGCGAGCTCAAGCGTACGGTTGTCGAAGCGGCCGCGGCCCTGCATGAGCTGGATGTAGTCGACGATGACGAGGTTCAGGCCGTGCTCGGCAGCGAGCCGCCGGCATTTCGCCCGCATCTCGAGCACGCCAATCGACGGGCTGTCATCGATGAAGATCTTCGCCTCGCTCAACGTGCCGATGGCGCGCGACAACCGATCCCAGTCGCGCTCGCCGAGAAATCCCCCACGCAGCCGATGCGCATCGATGCGCGCCTCGGCCGTCAGCATGCGGAGGAACAGCTGCTCCTTCGACATCTCGAGACTGAAGACGCCGACCGTCAGCCCGGTCCTGGTGCCGACGTGCTGGGCGATGTTCAAGACCAGGCTGGTCTTCCCCATCGACGGCCGCGCCGCCACGATCACCAGGTCAGAGGGCTGGAACCCGGAGGTCAGCTCGTCGAGATCGGTAAAGCCGGTGGGAACGCCCGTGACGAGCTCCTTGCGGCCATGGAGCTTCTCGATGGTGTCCAGGCTGGCGTGCGTCAGGTCGCGCAGCGACACGAACCCGTCGCGCACGCGGTCGTCGGCGATGGCAAAGATGGCGTGCTCGGCGCGGTCGAGCACGACGTCGGCGTCCTCCTCGGCGTCGTAGGCGGCCGCCAGAATCTTGTTGGCCGAGAAGATGAGGCTCCTCAGCGTGGATTTTTCCTTGATGATGCGCGCGTAGTGTTCGACGTTGGTCGAGCGCGGGACGCCGTCGACGAGTGCGGCGATGTACGCCGGCCCGCCCACTTCGTCGAGCTCGCCCGAGCGCCCGAGCTCCTCCTTGAGCGTGACCAGGTCGATGGCCCCCCCCCGCTCGGAGAGCCTGACCATCTTGTCGAAAATCCGGCGGTGTGCGTCGCGGAAGAAATCGCCCGAATCGATGACCTCGGCGGCGCGGTTGATGGCGTCGTTGTGGAGCAGGATCGCGCCCAGGACGGAGCGCTCAGCTTCCAGATTGTGAGGAAGCGTCCGTTCGGCGACCACTGTCTCGGGCATCGGCCTGACCGGCTGCTACCGCTGCTCCGCCCCCTCGGGAACGACCTTCACCTTCACCGAGGCGGCGACGTCGCGGTGGAGCTTGATCGACACGTCGAACTCGCCGACCTTCTTGATCGGCTCGCGCAGACCGATCTTGCGGCGGTCGATGTCGAACCCCTTCCCGGCGAGCAGCTCGGCGATATCGGCCGCCGTGACCGATCCGTAGAGCGCCTCGGTCTCGCCGACCCGGCGGGCGATCTCGATTTCCAGGCTGGCCATCCGTTCGGCTATAGCCTCGGCCACCTTCTTCTCCTCGGCTTCCCGGGCATCGAACCTGGCGCGCTCCCGCGCGATCTGCTTCTTGTTGCCTTCGGTGACGAGAAGGGCCAGGCGGCGCGGCAGCAGGTAGTTGCGGGCGTAGCCGTCGGCCACCCTGACCACGTCGCCCCGCCGCCCCAGGTTCTCCACGTGCTCTCGCAGAATCACTTCCATGTCGACCTCACTGGGCCATCGCCGGTCATCGCAGCGGAATGGTCCATCCTCACTCGGTCACGAACGGTACGAGCGCGATCTGGCGGGCCCGCATGATGGCCGTCTGCAGCTTGCGCTGGTGCATCGCGCACGTGCCGGAAATGCGGCGCGGCAGAATCTTGCCGCGCTCTGGCACGAAGGGGCCGAGCAGCTTGACGTCCTTGTAGTTGATGTCGTCGATCTTGTCCGCACAGAACTTGCAAACCTTGCGCCGGCGAAACATGGGCCGACGCTGCGCCTGCTGCTTGTCGCCGCTCTTCTTGTCGCCCCGGCCGCGGCCGCCCGAGCGCTTCTGTCCAAATGGCATGATCAGACCTCCACCCCTTCGTACCGATCATCGTCGAGGTCCTCGCCCTCAGCGGATCGGCCCTCCCCGGGCTGTCGCTGCGGGGGCAGACCGCGCCGGACACGGCGCCGCTCGGACTGAGTCTGCCGCTTGCTGCGCGTCCGATCGACGACCTTCTTCTCTTCGTCCACGCGAACGATCAGATGCCGAACCACCTGATCGATGACCTTGAGCCGGCGGTCGAGCTCTTTCATCATGTCGCCGGTCCCGGTGATGACGTCCAGGACGTACACGCCTTCCTTGAAGCGGGCGATCTCGTACGCGAGCTTCCGCCGGCCCCAGTTTTCGGTCTTCTCGATGCGGCCGTTCATGCGGGTCACCACCGCCTCGATCTGCTCGTGCAGCTCGGTCGCCTGCTGTTCGGTGGTTTCCGGGGGAAGAATGTAGACGAGCTCGTACTGTCGATCTGCCATGCACTGCTCCTTCTGGACTCGGACGCGCCCGAGGCCACCCATGAGGTGGCAAGGTGCCCGGTTATTCGGTTGCCGCTGAATCGCCCGCGTTGTAGCCGTTCATCACCGCCGCGATTCCTGACGTGATGAACATCTCCGCCGCATCGGCCGCGCGAACCGTCATGCGCTGAACCTCTTCGGCTTCCGTGTCCTCGAACCTGGCGAGCACATGATCCGCCAGGTCCAACCGTCCCTCGCCGCGCCCGACGCCGACGCGCAGCCTCGGGAACTCCTCCCCGAGCACGCCGACGATCGACTTCAGGCCGTTGTGGCCTCCGTCGGACCCGCGCGCCCGCGCGCGAAGCCGCGCCAAGGGCAACTGTGCCTCGTCGACCACGACGAGCAGGTCGGCGGGCTCGATCTTGTAGTACCGGAGCAGGCCGCCCACCGCCTCGCCGCTGGCGTTCATGAACGTGAGCGGCTTGGCCAGCATCGTGTCGCGCGCCCGCCATCTCGCGATGAGCGCGTTGACCGGAGCGCCCTCGAACCGAACGTCCGCTCGCCGCGCGAGCTCGTCCAGGACGGCGAACCCGATGTTATGGCGCGTGCCGCGGTACCTCGAGCCTGGATTGCCGAGACCGACGATGAGCTTCATCGCGGGGCTGCCTTCCAGGCGTCACTTCTTCTCCTTCTCCTCCTCCGCCTCCTCCTTCTTGCCCTTCTTGATGACTTCCGGCTCGGCCGGGGCGGCCGGCGCCGCGACGGCCTCCGCCGCCGGGGCCGCCTCTTCGGCCTTCGGCATGATCACGTGAACCAGCATCATGTCGGCCTCGGAGATCGGGATCCACTTGGGACTCGTGGCGATGTCCCGGACGCGCACGCCCTGATGGAGCATCAGCTCGGTGACGTCGACATCGACGTGCTCGGGGATGTCGCCGGGCAGGCATTCAATCTCGACCTCGCGCCGTACAAACTCGAGGACGCCTCCCTGCTGCTTGACGCCCTTGGGTTCGCCCTTGATCGACACGGGAATCGTCACGCGGATGGCACGGTCCATGGCGACGCGGTAGAAGTCCGCGTGCAGCATCTGCTGCGTGACCGGGTCCAGCTGATACTCCTTGACGAGCACCTTGGCGTCGCTCGCGCCGGCCAGGCGCAGCAAGATCAGCGTGTTCGCGCCGGTCTCGGAGCGCAGAATGCGCAGCAGCGCTTTCGGATCCACCGCGATCGGCGTGGCGTGCCCGCCGCCATGCTCGTCGGTCGAGCCGTACACGACCGCCGGCATCTTGCCCGCGCGGCGCGCCCGGCGCGCTTCGTTCGTGCCGAACGACTCGCGGGCCGTCGCGTCGAGTATCACGTCCATAAGTCCTCGGATGCTCCAGTTCCCGGTTGGGGTTCCGCCGTCACACGAACAGCGACGACACCGACGTCTCCTCGTGAATGCTCTTGATCGCCTGGCCCAGCAGCCGGGCGACAGACAGCACGACGATCTTGCTGCAAGCCTCGGTCGCCTTCGACTGCGGGATCGTATTGGTGACGATCATCCGATCGACCGGCGATTCCTCGATTCTGCGGATGGCGGGACCCGACAGGACCCCATGCACCGCACACGCCAGCACCCGCGAGGCGCCGTTGCGCGTCAAGGCGGTCGCGGCCTTCGTAATCGTGCCCGCCGTGTCCACGATGTCGTCCTGGATGATGCACGTGCGGCCCTCGACGTCGCCGATCACGTTCATCACTTCCGCGGTCCCATCGTCGGTGCGGCGCTTGTCGATCACCGCGAGCTCGGCGTCCAGCCGCTTGGCGTAGGCGCGGGCCCGCTCGGCGCCGCCCGCATCGGGCGCGACCAGCGTCAGGCGCTCGGCCTGCAGGCGCGAGAGGTACTCGATGATCACCGGCGCGGCAAACAGGTGATCGACCGGGATGTCGAAGAACCCCTGAATCTGCGCCTTATGGAGGTCCATCGTCAGCACACGATTGGTGCCGGCCGCACTGAGCACGTTGGCGACCAGCTTGGCCGAGATCGGCACCCGCGGCTTGTCCTTCCGGTCCTGCCGTGCGTAGCCGTAGTACGGCAGCACGGCGGTGATCCGGGCCGCAGACGACCGCCGGAACGCGTCGATCATCACCATCAGCTCGACCAGGTGCTGATCGACCGACGCGGTGGCGGTGGCGCAGGTCGGCTGCACGATGAACACATCGGTTCCACGGATGTTCTCGTCGATCTGGAACGAGACCTCCGTGTCCGGGAACCGGCGCAGACGAGCCTGGCCGACACCGACGCCGAGAAACGACGCAATCTCCCTGGCCAGTTCAGGATGGGCGCTCCCTGAGAAGACCTTCAGCTCGCCAAATCCCGTTGCCGCCATGACGAGTTCACCTATCACCGTGCAGCCTCGCGTCTCAAGTGGCTGGGGCGGAAGGATTCGAACCTTCGAATACGGGATCCAAAGTCCCGCGCCTTACCGCTTGGCCACGCCCCACCAGGTTCCGACACCGAACCTCGCGAACCGACAACCGGCAGAATGAAGGGATACTGACCAGGAGTGGCCGATACCACGCGGCGCAACGAGAAAGTTTATACGATAGGCGGGGCCTCAGACAAGCTGACGACTCACCACGCCACTTTCATTGCCTTGAGCGGGGGAGTCTGATTCTCGAAACGCTGGGCCGCGAGCGGCGCGTGTACGGGCGACGCCCCAGTGTCCTCGTGACCAGCGCGCGGACCGAGCCCCTCGACAACGCGCGGGCCGCCCCCACGGCCGCCTGCCTGTCGGCGAACAACCCGAAAACGGCCGACCCACTCCCCGACATGCCCGCCTCGGTCGCCCCGAGACGCCCGAGGCGCGCTCGAAGCCGCCCGATCTCAGGATGCCGGGCCACGACCGGCGCTTCAAGATCGTTTCCGCGATCGGCGCCCGCCGCAGCTAGGGAGCGGTCGGCACCAGACCCGTCCCACCACACATACGCGTCCCGTGTCGCCACGCCAAAGGAGGGCACAACCAGCACGACCCACGCCGGGGACCGATCGACCAGGGGAAACAGCACGTCGCCGCGGTCCAGGCCGAGCGACGTGCCGCCCTGGAAGAAGAACGGCACATCGGTCCCCAGATCCCGTGCAAGGGAAGCGAGCGCGCCGTCAGCGACGTCGAGCCGCCACAGCAGGGCAAGCGCCCGGAGCGCGGCCGCGGCATCGCTGCTGCCCCCACCGAGCCCCGCCTGCATGGGAATCCGCTTGCGGATCCGGATGCTGACGCCGGGCATCGGCCCGCCGTCTCCGACCTCGCGCCACAATCGATCCGCGGCCTGCCAGACGAGGTTCGTGTCATCGACCGGGCAGCGGGGATCGTCGCAGGCGATCGACGCAGCCGCGCGAGTGGAGGAGAACGTCAGTGAATCGTAGAGGGCGACGGTCTGCAGAATCGTCCGCAAATCGTGGTAGCCGTCGGAGCGGACGCCGAGAATGCGCAGCGACAGATTGATCTTGGCGTGCGCCCTGACCGTTACCGTGCGTCGGGCGTCGTCAGCGGCCATTGCCGTCTGACGAGCGTTCCGCCAGCGGCCCCGCCTCGCGAAGCTCGTCGAGCGTCACGGGAGCGACTTCGGGGGGCAGCCGCACGACGAAGGTGTCGGGGCCGAGCGGGACGTTGACGTCGAGCTGCGACAGCGCGAGCTGCAGATCGAACCGGCGGCGATCCCGACTGATCAGACGGATGGAGCGAGGGAGGTCGTTCAGAAAGTCTCGGTATTCGGCACGCCATTCCCCCAGTTCACCCCGCTCATGTACGAGGGCCACCAGCCGCCACGGCGAGCCGGCGCGGTCGCGCCGGAGAAACCGCTCCTCATGACCGGGCACGATCCGCCAGTTCTCGCCGACCTGGAGGCCCCCGTCGGACCCCCCCTTCTCGGCGCATCCGGTCAGCGTCGCGCGCAGAGCGGCCGGGTCGAGCCGCACGCCGGCGATGGCTTCGAGAACCTCAGCCGGATCGGCACGCTGCAGGACTCGGCGATCGCGGGCCAGCAGGAGCGTGGCCTCCCGGTCGCGCGCGGCAAAGATGAAGAGGGGGGATCCAAACGGCGCGGGCGCTTCGAGGTACGCCGAGGAGGGAGCCTCGAGGCCGGCGAGCAGACGCGCCCGAATGCGACGCCCTCCCGCGGATCCTCGGACCGCGACTTCGGCGGTGAGGGTCCGGACCGCTCGGCAGGTCGCCGTGGCCCGCTCAAGCAGGTCGATAGCATCGGCTGCGGGAACGGCGGGGCCTTCCGGGAGCTTCAGCCGGGCGGCGCCACAGGAGGCAGTCAGCAGCGCGGCCAGCAGC
>CAZCEL010000194.1:0-8327 GCA_964497175.1 uncultured Bifidobacteriaceae bacterium | reverse complement strand
ACGTGGCTGCCGGGCCGGCGCTGCTGGGCGTAGATCCAGGTCGTCGTTCCAACCAGGATCGCGCCGACGAGCAGGACGAGCAGGATTCTCGACGTTCGCATGACGTTCCCCTTTCGACACGCGCGCAGGATGCGCGCAAAAGGCTGATCGGATCCTCGCGCGTTGCCGGCAGGCGGCGCCGAGCCTCAGCGCGGCGGGGCTGGCGGCTGAACCGTCCCTTTTTCCTCGGTCGGCGGCGCCTGCTCGGGTTCGCCGTCCGGGTCGACGCCGAGTCCGGAACCTCCGCGCGGCTTCTGCTTCTCGAACGCGTACCGCTCGTCCCCGCTCTTCATCTCGATGGGCAGTCCGCGGTCGCGCATCAGCTTCACGAGCAGCTCGACGGTCCAGGGCCGGACGTTGATGTTCGCGACCCGGCCCTCCTCCTCGCCGTTGGCGATCTGGAGCGGCGTGAGGCCGCGCCTGGTCTTGACGTCGAGCCTGGCGCCCCGGTCCACAAGCAACTGGACGATCTCGTTCGCCCCTCTCCAGGCGGCTCCGTGCAGAGGAGTCTCGCCCTGCTTGTTGGCCTGGTTCACGTCGTTGCCGAGATCGAGGGCGACCTTGACCGCCTCCAGCGCTTCCTCGTTGGTTCCGCTGTCCTCGTTCGGGTTGAACATCTCGACGCCGGCCGCCGCCATCAGCGGCGTCGTGCCGGCCGTGTTCGTCAACGTCGGATCGGCGCCGGCCGCGGCAAGCACGCGCATCATCTCGGCGTCTGCGCCCTTGGCCGCCATCAGCAGCGGCGTGGCGCCGCTCTGCGTCCAGAAATTCCGGTACCCGTCGGTGATGGACCTGGTCACCCGCGCGTTGACGTTGGCGCCCTTTGCGATCAGCTTCTTGCCCAGATCGACGCCGCTGATCCTGCCGGTCGGCTCGGGGTGGGGGAAGAAGCCGATATTGAGGTTGCGCGTCCGCAGCAACTGGTGAAGCGCGGTCCACCCCTGCCCCGCCGCATTGGGATCGGCACCCCGGTCGAGCAGAAACGAGGCCATCTCGTAGTGGGCGTTGTGAATGGCGACGACCAGCGCGCTCGTACCGTCGGGCAGCGTCTCGTTGAGGCTGGCACCGGCGTCCAGCAGGACGCCGGCCGCTTCGATGCGGTTCGCCCGCACGGCGAACATGAACGGCGTAAACACGTCGATCCGGCTGACGCCCCGGCGGTAGGTGCTGTTCCCGCTCGTCATCGGGGCGCCGGCCGGGGCCCTGGATCTGGCCCCCAACTCGGCTCCAGCTTCGAGGAGCGTCCTGACCACGCCTGCATGGCCTTCGCCGGCAGCCCACATCAACGCGGTCTGGCCACGGGTCGGTTCCCGGGCATTGACCTTCGCGCCGTGCGCCAGCAGCAGCCGCACCGCGGCCACGCTGCCCGTCCTCGAGGCCGTCATCAACGCGGTCTCGCCGCCAGCCGACACGGCATTCCCGTCGGCGCCTGCCTTGAGCAGCCGCTCGATAACCGCCGCGTTGCCGTTGGCGCAGGCCAGCGAGAGCGGCGTGGCGCCGTAGCGATTGGCGATCGTGACGTCGGCGCCCGCGCCGAGGAGCAGGTCGACCAGCGCGACGTCCTCGCGGTAGGCGGCCCAGTGCAGAGCCGTCGTGCCGTCCGCGGCGGCAACGTTCGGCCGCTGGCCGCCCCTCAGCAAGGTGCGGACCTCCTGCGTGTGCCCCGCCTTCGCCGCGTCAACTAGCGCCGTATCGGGACCAGCAGCCCGGGCGCTGCCCGCGGCCACCACCAGCAACGCGACTATCGTGTGCGCACGCATCCGACGCATGTGAGCTGTGCTCCTTGGGCTCTCTCTAGACCCCAGCGAGGCGGCCCGTGCTGTCGCCGATCCTCTCGATCTCGACGCCCACCTTCTCGAGCAGCGTCAAGCCGAGGTTCATGAACGGCGTGTCGAACGTCGCCTTCACGTGTCGATTCCCCTTGAGCTGTCCCCGTCCACCCCCGAGGAGCGCAATCGGCAGATTGTGCGGGCTGTGCAGGTTGCCGTCACCCATCGATGCCCCGTAGAGAATCATCGCGTGATCGAGGAGCGTGCCATCGCCGTCCTGGGTCGTCGCCATCTTCTCGATGAAATGCGCGAACAGGCCCATGTGAAATTCGTTGATCCGCGTACACTTCTCTACCGCCTCGGGGCGGTTCCCGTGATGCGAGATGTCGTGGTGCGCCTCCGACACGCCGAGCTGCGTGTACGACCGCAGGCTCAGTTCGCGGGCGACCTGGAAGGTGGCGACCCTCGTCGTGTCCGACTGGTACGCCAGGAACAGCAGGTCGAACATCAGCCGCGCATGATCATCGAACACGTCTGGAATCCCGAGCGGCCCGTCTCCGTGCTGAGGCGACGCGCTGGCCCGGCTCTCGGTCTGTTGAATGCGGTGCTCGACGTCGCGAACCGCGTCCAGGTAGTCGGTGATCGTGCGCTGGTCGGCCACACCCAGGGAACGCTTCAGTCGCGCCAGGTCCTCGGAGACCGAGTCGAGCAGGCTGCGATCCACCTTGAGCTGGCCGAGGCGGGCCCGTCCGTCGCCGCCTTCGCCGAACAGCCGCTCGAACACGGCGCGCGGGTTGGTCTCCATCGGCAGCGGCATCGTCGGCGTCCGCCACGACAACGTATTGATGTAGGCACAGCTGTAGCCGCCCTCGCAGTTCCCGACCATGAAGTTCGGCTCCAGCGCCAGCTCGAGCGAGGCCAGCGGAGTCTGTTTGCCGAGCTCCCGCGCCGCATACTGGTCGATCGTCGTGCCGGCCTGGATGTCCGCCCCTTCGGTGCGCCGTGCGCGCATGCCGCTCAGCCAGCAGCCGCTGACACGGGAATGCGGGCCGCTGCTGGCGTCCAGCGGATCGCCGGCGACATTGGCGAGCCCGCTGACAAACGTCAGCTTGTCCTGGTACGCCGCCAGCGGCTTGAAAATCCGTGGCACCTCCCACGCCGTGCCCTCGGTCTTCGGCAGGAACTGGCTCAGGATGACCCCGTTCGGCACGTAGACGAACCCCAGACGCGGGGCCGGCTGCGCAGCCGCCCGGAGCGCGGACAGCGCCGGCACCATGGCATCGAGCAGCGGCAGGGCCATGGTCGCGCCGACGCCGCGGAGGAAGGTCCGTCTGGGAAGCGACATCCTGGTGACAATCATGTGCTCACGCTCCGAATCACTGAGCGACCGACGACCCGGCGCCGGGAGCGGACCTGCGCATCTGAAACGGCACGCTCCTGGTGATGGCGAGAATCAGGCTCGACAGCTCGTAGTCCGGCGCCGTGTCGCGCACGATGCGGCGGATTGCAGGCATGTCTTCGCCGACACTGACACCCCGACCGAGCGCGTAGATCAACAACTTCTCGGTCACGGCCCTCACGAACCGCGCTGGGTCCTGCAGAAGCGCGGCGCGAAAATCGCTCAGCCCGGCGAACTTGGTCCCGTCCGGCAGCACGCCTGACGCGTCGATCGGTGCGAACGACTCGTCCACGTCGCGCCATCGGCCGACCGCATCGAAGTTCTCGAGCGCAAATCCTGGCGGGTCGATCATCGTGTGGCAGCTCGCGCAGACGGCGTTCTTGCGGTGCGCCGCCATCCGCTCCCGCACGGTCATCACTTTGTTGTGATTGCCGGGCGCATCCTCCTCGAGCGCAGGCACGTCGGCCGGCGGATCCGGTGGAGGCGTGCCGAAGATGTTGGTCAGGATCCACTTCCCGCGCAGCACGGGAGACGTGCGGTTGGGGCGCGACGTGACAAGCAGAATGCTGCCGTGTCCGAGGAGGCCGCGCCGGTTCGGATCGACCTGCTTCACACGCCGGAAGCGGCTGCCGTAAACGTCCGGCATGCCATAGTGCCGCGCCAGACGGTCGTTGACGAACGTGAAGTCGGCCGTCAGCAGCTCCATGAGCCCGCGGTTCTCCCGCAAGACGGCCTCGAAGAAGAGCTCCGTCTCGCGTCGGAACGCCACCTTGACGCCGTCGTCGAAGTTCGGGAAGAGCGCCCAGTCCGGCCGCATCGCGTCCAGGTTCCGGAGCTGCAGCCACTGGCCCGCGAAGTTCTCCACGAGCGCTGACGAGCGACCGTCCGCCAGCATCCGGCGGACCTGCCGCTCGAGCACGGCTGGTTCGTGGAGCTTTCCGCGTGCCGCGAGCTCGAGCAGTGCGTCGTCTGGAATACTGCTCCAGAGGAAGAACGACAGCCGTGAGGCCAGCTCCAGATCGCTCACCCTGTAGTTGGTGCCGGGTGCGATGAGGGAGGGATCGCGCTCGATGCGGAACAGGAACTCCGGGCTGACGAGCAGGCGACGGATGGCCGTCTCGATGCCGGCCTCGAAGCCCGCGTCCGCACTGCCCTCGCGGTAGAACAAGAGCAGCGGCTTGACGTCCTCGTCGGTGACGGGCCGGCGGTAGCCCCGGCGCGCGAGAGCCGTCAGAATCTTCTGTGCGCAGCGGCCCTCCTCGCCGGCCTTCGCGGGACGGCACGTCAGAATCGTGCGGCGGCTCGGCGTATCGATACCTTCGCTCTGGACGCTTCGCCCACCGGCGCCTAGCGGACCGCTGATGGTGACGCGGTCGACGTAGGGCACGAAGATCGTCTGGCTCGGCTCGCCCACGACGCCGGTGAGGTAGTTGGGGCGCAGGAAGCGCTCCATCCGCGAGTCGGCCTCCCGCACCGAGGGAAGCTTGAGAAACGTCGCCGTGACCTCGTGCGGGCCCGCCTCGACGGGAACGCGCACGCGCCACGTGCGCTCGGCGGGCGGCCGGAACTCTTTGCGCGGCTCCAGCCGGAAGACCGTCACGCGCGTGCCGTCAATCGCGACTTCCAGCTCGTGCGGATCGGGAAAGCCGACGCTGCCGTCGCACTCGCCCTGGACGCGGCACAACAGGTCCACGGCGATCTCGTACTCGCCGCTGTGCGGAAACGTGTAGCGCACCAGCAGACCGCCGCGGGTCCCCAGCGGCAGCCCTTCCACGTGCTCGGCCTGGGGAAGGGTCTCCGGCACGCGAAACTCCTGCGCGGTCGGTGAGGGCAGCGGACGCGCGAGGGCGGTACGGCTGATCTTGCGCGCCGCCGCCAGATACTGATCCATCTGGGACTGGTTGATCTTGAGCACGCCGGCAATGTTGTCGAACCCGTAGCCCGCATCGTCGGTCGGCAGGAGCGGCGCCACATCGATGTCGAGCCCGAGCAGGTCGCGGATGACGTTGCGGTATTCGGCGCGATTGAGGCGATGGAAGGCTTCGGTCCGCCCGGGATTGGGCATCGCGGCCGCCGCCCGGTCGAGCTCGGTCTCCAGCCACGACACAAACTGCTCCTGGGACGTCGAATCCGGACGGGCGCGGCCGGCCGGCGGCATCAGGCCGGCGCGCAGCTTGCGCGCGACCTTCTCCCAGACCTCGGGCCGCGCGCCCGCCTTCGCCACATCGATGGAATCGAGCGCAAGGCCGGCGTAATTCCCCTTCATCCGCTCGTTGTGGCACCCGATACAGTACCGATCCAGGAGGGCTCGCTGAGAAGTGGCGGCGGGCAACGACTGATCAGACGATGAGGCGCGAGGGGTTCCCAACGGCGCTGCCTCCCTTGGGTCGCCCGCGCGTATCGACCCGGACGCCAACACCACCAGGACAGGCCCGGCCATGAGGATGGTCTTGTGGATCTTGGTCACGTCAGGCTTCAGCCTCGAACTTGGACGGGCCGGAAGCAGTACCGACAAAGTTGGAATGACACTAGTCTATCCCCAAGTATCAACGCCAGACGTAGATCCCGGCAATTGGATTCCCTAAGGAATCTATTCCGACTGAGCCGCTCCACATGCGTTCATGTCGGCGCCGACGTAGCCGTCGAAGCCGAGCGGGCCGGCCACGCCCGCGCAAGAGAGCCGGCGCAGGAGAGCCCGCTTGACACGGGAGGGCGCAGGCGTAAGCTTGTGCGGATCGTACGTTCGACGCCGAGGTGTCGAGCGCGACAACGGTGTTCGCGTCGGAGGGAGGTCGTTGCCGTATGCGCAACTGGGTCGGAGTGAGCGGCTGGATCGTCGCGCTGGCGGTGTCGGGCCTTGCCGCCTTCGCCTGTTCGAGCGGCGAACGGACGGCTGAAGAGGGCGCAGCATATCGCGCTCCGCGCCTTGCCGGCACCGAGAGGCCCGACCTGACAGGCATCTGGCAGGCCATGGTCACCGCCAACTGGGACATCCAGGATCATTCGGCCAGCGAAGGACCCTTCGCCCGCATGCTCGGCATCTGGGGGGCGCAGCCCCCGGGGCAAGGGATCGTCGAGGGCGACGAGATTCCCTATCGGCCCGAAGCGCTGGCCAAGCGGGAGGAGAACTTCAAGAGGCGCCTGGCCATCGACCACGACAACCTCAACACCGTCGGCGACCCGGAGGCCAAATGCTACCTGCCGGGCGTGCCCAGGGCCACGTATCTCCCCTTCCCGTTCCAGATCGTGCAGAGCACCGATCGCATCGTCATTGCGTACGAGTACGCCGGCGCCAGCCGCACGATTCCACTCGGAAAGCCCACTGAGCCGCCCGTCGATTTCTGGATGGGCTGGTCGAACGGCAGCTGGGACGGCGATACGCTGGTCGTGGACGTAAAGGGCTTCAACGACATGACGTGGTTCGACAGGGCGGGGAATTTCCACAGCGATGCCCTCCATGTGGTGGAGCGCTACACGCCGATGACGCCCTACCACCTCATGTACGAGGCCACGATCGAGGATCCCAAAGTCTTTACGCGACCCTGGAAGATGCGCATGCCGCTCTACCGGCGTGTCGAGGCCAACGCACAGCTGCTCGAGTTCAAGTGCGTGGACCTCTCGGAGGAATACCTGTACGGCGGCCTGGTCAAGGCGACCCAGTAAGGAAGGTGCACCGTGACACATCGACTACCTGTGGCGCTGGCAATCGGAACCGCGGCTGCGTGGCTCGCCGTGGCGGCGACCTCCGGACAGGCTCCGACCGAGCCCGCCGCTGACGCTCGGAAACAGGAGGCGCCGGCGGGCGACTACAAGCCGCCCATGACGCCGTGGGGCCATCCTGATCTCCAGGGCCTGTGGGACACCCGAACCTTCACGCCGCTCGAACGTCCGGCTGCGTTCGGCGGCCGGGAATTCATGACCGAGAAGGAAGCGGCCGACCGCGACCGGCTCGGCCTGCGCCGGGTTCAGAGTGGCGACGAGGACGAGCTGGGCTCGGACCTGATCGAGCAGGACGTCCGGCGGTACGCCGCCGCAGACCGGCCTGACGACGGGCGCGTGGGGTACCGCATTGCGGGTGCCGAGTACAACGCCTTCTGGAGCGCCGATCCGACAGTGGCGAAGGCGTCGCTGCGGACGTCGCAGATCATCGACCCGCCGGACGGGCGGATGCCGCCGCTGACCCGTGAGGCCCTGGCGACGTGGGAAGCCAGAGAGACCGCCCGGAAGGGTCGCAGCCAGGCGGACGATTGGGAGGACCGCGGGCTGTCGGAGCGCTGCATCGTCCGCAACGGCCTGCCGGGCGAAATGCGCGGTGATACCCAGCAGCCGCTCAAGGAGATTATTCAGGCGCCCGGACACGTCGCCATCGTCATGCCCTACGGGTACGTCCGGATCATCCCGCTCGCCAGCACGCCACACCCGGGATCGCGAATCCGGCAGTGGAACGGCGACTCGCGCGGCCGCTGGGAGGGCAACAGCCTCGTCGTCGAGACCACCAACTTCAAGAACACGATCAAGAATGTCGTCCCCGGACACGGCGGACCCTTCGGCGGATCCGACCACGTGCACTACTATCCTGGAACAGGAGAGACACTTCGCCTCGTCGAACGCTTCACCAGGCAGGACGCTGAGACGATTGAGTATCGCTACACTGTGGAAGACCCGAAGGTATTCGTCAGGCCGTGGACGACGGTCGTGTACTGGAACCTCGATGCCTGGAGCGCTCAGGGCAAGCAGGACCGGCTGTTCGAGTACGCGTGTCACGAACATAATTACGGCATCGTGAACGCGATCCGCGGCGCCCGCGCGGATCGGAAATGGGCGCTTGGCGAAGCCGCCCGCGAAATGAACCTGCGACGGAAAGAGATGCAGGCCAAGCGCGAGCTGCTGGCCAGGTGGGAAGAGTCGAAAGGGAGGTAGTCCGATGCGAAGAATGCTCAGCGTTGCCGGCGTGCTGCTCCTGGTCGGCGGGGCAGTCCCCCTCCGAGCGCATCACGCGTTCTCGGCCGAGTTCGATGCCGCGCGACCCATCGAGCTTCGAGGCACCGTGGTCAAGATGGAGTGGGTCAATCCTCACACCTGGATTCACATCGACGTCAAGGGACCCGGCGGCGCCGCCG
>CAZCEL010000193.1:0-8345 GCA_964497175.1 uncultured Bifidobacteriaceae bacterium | reverse complement strand
TTCTCCAGAAGTGTCTGGTGCGCCAGACCTGCGCTGACTCCGGTCGAAAGAGGGCCGGCTGGGTAGAACGCGAAGTCCACCTTCAGGCCCCCGTCGAAGATCGCCAAGCGAGTGAGAACCCGGGTGTCGCCGTCCGAGTATTCGTCCGGCACACACAGCCAGAGCCGGCCAATCCCCGATAGCCAATCCAGGTCCCGTGTGTACGGTTCGTTCGTCTTCGCATAGACCTGCACGTCGAAGTCGGCGAGGTCATCGGGCGGTGTCGCACGGGCGCGGGACCCCACCAGCACCAGGCGGCGCACGTTCGCGTCGGCTGTGGCCCATGCGATGAGGCTGTTGAGGAGCTCAGCTTCGGTCGTCATCCAGCGACTCGATCGCAAGGGCCATCAATCAATCCAGTACCGCCGCGTCGGTTTGTCGAGGTCTGGCCCGATGATGACGTCTTCCAGGACACCGCCATCCTCTCGATCGGTCGGATTGAGGCAACATTATCGTCGTCGCACGTGACCAGGACGCGGCCGATAGCTTAGGATCGGGAGTTCCGGACGACATGGCGCCGCCCGGACGGGACGGTTATTCCCCTGGCGTAGAAGGACCGACCTGCATGCGTCATCCCGTTGTCAGCCCAGCAATCGTTCGGCCGCCATCTGCACGTGGCCCTTTCCTGCGTAGATCAGGACCGTTTCACCACGCGCCACCGGCGTCACGTGGGAGTACGTCTCGCCGCTCGGCTCCTCGTGAACCAAGACGCGATCCTCCACGAGATCCACGACGATGTACTGCGGGATGCCGGCCCCGGCATAGGCCCGCAGCTTGGGGCCAAGGTCGAGCGCCAGCGAGCTGTCGGCCACCTCGATTACGCTGAACACGTCAGCCGCCTGGGGCGGCGACTCCAGATGATCGTCGATGCGGCCGCGCACGACAGCGCCGTCCGGTTCCGGCTCGTGGGCTGGAGGCAACGAGACAGGCTGCTGGCTCTGCAGGAAGCAGCCGAGCGGCTCGAACAGTGCCGAGGTGTGCGCCAACCGCACGACCGCGACCCGGTGCCGATCGCCGATGGTCATCGGACTCTCTCCGGCCTTCGCCCGATCCTTGCGGATGATGAACCCGTCCAGCAGCTCCACCGCAGTGTCTTCCGGGACCAGGCCGCTTTCGATGGCTCGGTGATATTGCTCGACGGTCCACGCGACGATCGTCGCCCGGCCTGCCGCGGCTTCCTGAAGAATCGTGGACATGGGCCCCACCGATTATAGCGGCCCAGCGCCACATCGCTTCGGCACCTGCGAGGAGACCGCCGCTGACAGGCCCGAGGATCATTCGCGAAGATTCCAGAGGGCCACGCGGAATCTGTAACGAAGTGATCGGGCAATCCCTCGTGCCGGTAGAATGCCATCCGCTGTCATGTCGCCGACCACGCGCGCCCGGCTGCAGATTCACTTCTGCGTCGTCCTGTGGGGCTTTACCGCCATCCTGGGCAAGCTGATCACGCTGCAGGCGCTGCCGCTCGTGTGGTGGCGCATGAGCCTGGTCGCCGGTGCGCTGCTCGTGGTGAAGGGGTTCTGGACTGGGCTCGCCCGCACGCCGCCCAGGCTCGTTGCGACGTTTGCGGCCATCGGCGTCGTCGTCTCGCTGCACTGGCTGACGTTCTACGGATCGATCAAGCTGTCGAACGCCTCGGTCGCCGCCACCTGCATGGCGTTTGCTCCTGTCCTGATCTCGTTCGTGGAGCCGCTCGTGACGAGGCAGCCCTTCAATTCTCTCGACGTGTTCGTCGGCCTGGCCGTCGTGCCGGGCGTCGCGCTCGTCGTCGGCGGCACCCCCGCGGGGATGCGGCCGGGCATCGCGATGGGGGCGCTCTCGGCCCTGCTCGTGGCGGTGTTCGCGTCGCTCAACAAGCGGTACATCGCGCACGGCGAAGCGCTCGCCGTCACCGGCATCGAGATGGGCGCGGGCGCGCTGTTCCTCACGGCGTTGTCGCCGCTCCTGACGCCCATGGGCGGCCTGCTCGCGTGGCCGAGCCGTGACGATGCCCTGCTGCTCGCGGCGCTTGCGATGGGCTGCACGCTCGTGCCGTTCGCGCTCGCCCTGGTGGCCCAGCGGCACCTCAGCGCGTTCGCGACGTCGCTCGCCGTCAACATGGAGCCGGTCTACGCGATCCTCCTGGCCATCGCGCTGCTCGGCGAGCAGCGCGAGCTCGACGTCAGCTTCTACCTGGGAGGCGCCATTATTCTCGGGACGGTGTTCGCTCATCCTCTGTTGGCTCGCAGGCAATCCCACTTTGCTCATGAGTAAAGTGGACTACAATCCACTTCATGCGTGTTCCCCGCTATCTCGAAGCGGTTGTGACCGCGGCTCTGAAAAAAAAGATGGTGTTCGTGGGCGGTCCGCGGCAGGTGGGCAAGACGACGTTCGCGCTCGGGTTTCTGGGCCCGGAGGCGGATGAACGCCACCCTGCGTACCTGAACTGGGATCACCCGGCCGTCCGGGAGCGGCTGAGGAACGCCGAACTGCCCGCCGGAGAGCCGCTGCTGCTCTTCGACGAGATCCACAAGTACGCACGATGGCGGAACCTGCTCAAAGGAATCTACGACACCGAGCGGTCGCGCCGCCGCATCATCGTCACCGGATCCGCCCGCCTCGACTTCTACCGGAAGGGGGGCGACTCCCTCGCGGGCCGGTACCGGTACTTCCGCCTTCATCCGTTCTCCCTGCGTGAGATCAACCGACCGCCGTCGCGGTCGGATTTCGATGCCCTGTTGAGGTTCGGCGGATTTCCCGAGCCGCTCTTTGCGCAGGACGACGTCGAACATCGCATCTGGACACGGGACCGTCTCGCGCGTGTCGTACGAGAGGATCTTCGAGATCTGGAGCACATCCGGGAAATCAGCCTTGTCGAACATCTCGTGGCGCTGCTGCCAGACAAGGTTGGTTCGCCGTTGTCGGTCAAGAGCCTTCGGGAGGATCTGCAGGTCGATCACAAGACGGCGGAGCGCTGGCTCCAGGCTCTCGAGAACATGTACGTGTGTTTCCGGCTCGCGCCGTACGGCCCGCCGAAGGTCCGCGCTGTCAAGAAGGAGCGAAAACTGTACCTCTGGGACTGGTCCAGCATCGAGGAGCCCGGCCCGCGCTTCGAGAATCTGGTGGCGTCGCAGCTCCTCAAGTACTGTCACTGGGTGGAAGACACGCAGGGGTACGACATGGACCTTCGGTTCCTGCGCGACACCGACAGGCGGGAGGTCGACTTCGTGGTGCTTCGAAACCGAAAGCCCATCTTCGGAGTCGAATGCAAGTCCGGAGAGAAGGCCATCAGCGGCGCGATCCGGTACTTCGCCGAGCGAACCTCCATCCCACGCTTCTATCAGGTCCATCTCGGCGAACGAGAGTACGCGGCGGGCAAAGTCACCGTCCTGCCGTTTCGGCGCTTCTGCGAGGACCTCGACATGCCGTGAGGCAGAAAGGCAGAAAGGCGGAAGGGCAGAAGGGCAGAAGGGCAGAAAGGTAGGTGGAGTTGGGTAGGCGCCTCCGACTGGCGGCGCCCAGGTCGAAGCCGACGAGCAGCAGGTCGATCTCACGCGCTTCAGCCTCTTCTTTCCCGAGAAGCGCGAGTTCTTTCTCGAGAACCAGGGCATGCTCGCCTTCGGCGGGTCTTCGGGGCTGTTCGCCCCGGCGGCGGGCGATACGCCGCTGCTGTTCTACAGCCGTCGAATCGGCCTGCACGAGGGACGCGCCGTGCCCATCGATGCCGGCGGCCGGCTGACGGGCCGCGTCGGTCGCTTCAGCCTCGGCCTGCTGAACATTCAGTCGAGCGAGGAGCCGCTGGCCGATGCGCGGGCGACCAATGTCTCAGTCGTGCGGCTCAAGCGCGACATCCTGCGCCGCAGCAGCGTCGGCGTCATCTACACCGGCCGGTCGGTGGCCGAGGGAGGCAACGGCCGGAACGATGCGTTGGGCGTCGATGGAACGTTCGCCTTCTTCGACCACCTCTACGTCAATACGTACTGGGCGAAGACACGCACGTCGGGCCTCGCAGGCGAGGACACGAGCTACCGCCTCCAGATGGACTACACCGGGGATCGCTACGGTATCCAGCTGGAGCGCCTGACCGTGGGCGACCATTTCAACCCCGAGGTGGGCTTTCTCCGGCGCGACGACATGCGCAAGTCCTTCGGGCTGTTCCGCTTCAGCCCGCGGCCGCGTGCGAGCACCCTGGTGCGCAAGTACTCCTGGACCGGGTCGCTCGCCTATATCGAGAATGGCGCGGGGCGGGTCGAGACGCGTGACGAGGCCGGGGAGTTCGGCATCGAGTTTCAGAACGGCGACCGATTCAACCTGTCGTATGGACACACCTACGAGTTTCTCCCGCAGGCGTTCCCGATCGCCTCCGGCGTCACGCTGCCCATCGGCGGGTACGACTTCGACACCGTGCGCGGCAGCTTCGGCTTCGGTCCGCAGCGAAGGGTGTCGGGCAACGTCGCGGTCGAACATGGCACCTTCTATAACGGCCGCAAGACGACGCTCGGCGTGGGCCGCGGGCGCGTGAACCTCAGCCCGCAGCTCTCGGTCGAGCCGAACGTCTCCGTCAACTGGGTGAGTCTGGTGGAAGGGGCGTTCACGACCGGGCTGGTCGGCTCCCGCGTCACCTACACCATGACGCCGCGCATGTTCGTAAGCGCGCTGCTGCAGTACAACTCCGGCAACAACGTTGTCGCCGCCAACGTGCGGCTGCGCTGGGAATACCAGCCGGGCAGCGAGCTGTTTCTGGTCTTCAACGAGCAGCGCGACACGCTCGCCCCGAGCTTCCCCGCGCTGGCCAACCGCGCGCTCATCTTCAAGATCAATCGGTTGTTCCGGCTCTGACGCTGTGACACCCTATGGCGTTGCTCATCTGTGACACCCTATGGCCCGTGCCCATCAGGAGAGGCCCATGAAACGCCTGTGTGCGCTGGCGGTCGTTACCTCGGTTGCCGTGCTCGGCGGTCAGCAGTCAGGAATAGTCGAGTGGCCGTACTGGAGCGGCGACCACGCTCACACGCGCTATTCCGCCATTCCCGACATCACGCCCGCCAACGTGCGGCAGCTCGCGCCCGTCTGGGAGTGGAACACCGGAGAGATGCCGCTGCCGCAATACGGCACCAGGCCGGGCGGCTTCGAGAACACGCCGATCATGATCGACAACGTGCTGTACGTGAGCACACCGTTCCACCGTGTCGTGGCGCTGAACGCCGAGACCGGCGCCCAATTGTGGGCGTTCGACCCCGAGGCCTCGATGGGCGAGGAGGACAGCATCGGGTTCAAGCATCGCGGCGTCGCCTATTGGCGCGACGGCAACGACTTTCGCATCCTGCTGAACACTGATTCGCGCCTCTTCGCGCTCGATGCCAGGACGGGCAAGCCCATCCCCTCGTTCGGACGGCGGGGAGTTGCGAGCCTTACCGAGGGCCTGCGGCTGACGGTCAAGAAGCTGCACTTCAGCCAGACGTCGCCTCCCGTCGTCTACAAGAACCTGGTGATCGTCGGCAGCAGGGTGCCCGATCGTCTGCAGTACAAGTTCGAGCCGCAGGGATCCGTGCAGGCGTTCGACGTACGGTCGGGGAAGCGTGTCTGGATCTTCCACACGATTCCTCAGTCGAACAGCGACTTCGGCGCAAGCACCTGGGAGAACGAGTCGTGGAACTACACCGGGCACGCGAACGTCTGGGGCCCGATGAGCCTCGACGAGCAGCGGGGCTTGCTGTACGTGCCCGTCAGCACCCCGGGCGGCGACTATTGGGGCGGCCGGCGCCTGGGTGCGAATCTCTTCGCCGAGTCGATCGTCTGCCTGGACGCGGCGACCGGCAAACGGAAGTGGCATTTCCAGGCCGTCCACCACGGGCTGTGGGACTACGACTTCACCGCCGCGCCCAATCTCGTGACGATTACCGTTGGCGGCAGAAGGATCGATGCGGTCGCCGAGGTGTCCAAGCAGGGTTTCACCTACGTGTTCGACCGGGTGACGGGCGTGCCGGTCTGGCCCATCGAGGAGCGTCCGGTGGACACGACGACCGACGTTCCGGGGGAGCGCCCCTATCCCACGCAGCCTTTTCCCACCAGGCCGCCGCCATTTTCGGCGCAGGGGATTTCGCTCGACGATGCCAACGATCTGACGGCGGAGATCAGGGCGCTGGCCGTTGAAGAGATGAAGAAGTTCCGGCTCGGTCCGCTCTTCACGCCCCCAAGCCTGCGCGGGACCATCCAGCGGCCGGCAGTGGGCGGCGGCGCCAACTGGGCCGGCGCCGGCTTCGACCCGGAGACGGGACTGCTTTACGTCAGGACGTCCGAGCAGCACACCGTCAACCAGGTCTGCAAGAACGACGGCACCGCGGCGGACGTGGATGTCGAGTACACGAACAACTGCGAGTACGGGGCGGCGGCGAACATCTTCGAGCGTGCCGGCGGTGGGCCCGCGCGCGCCCAGGCGGATCAAGGCGCGCGAAGCAAGCTCGGGCCCATCCCGTTGACCAAACCGCCGTACGCACTTCTGGTCGCCGTCGACTTGAACAAGGGCGATATCGAGTGGCGCGTGCCGTTCGGCGAGGGCAGCCCGGCGATGCGACGCCATCCCCTGCTCGCGGGCGTCAGGTTGCCCGAACGCCTGGGGACGCCTGGCGCGCCAGGTGTTCTCGTCACGAAGACCGGCCTGGTCTTCATCGGCGGCGGTGACCCGTACCTCTATGCCTTTGACAAAGCGACCGGGCGGGAATTGTGGCGCGCGCCTACGCCGTTTCGAACCGGCGGGAATCCGATGACCTACAAGGCGCGGAACGGCCGGCAGTTCGTCGTCATTGCCACGGGTGCCGGTCCGGATGCCACGCTGGTCGCGTTTGCGCTCGGCGGCGCCTCGACCACGCGCTGAACATGGGGCCCGGTTCCATCGCAGGCCTATAATCGGCTCTCTGAGGTTTCCATGTCCATGACCGCTGGGACGCGGCTCTACGAGATTCAGACTCCGATCGGCGCCGGAGGAATGGGCGAGGTCTTCAAGGCTCGCGACACACGCCTCGATCGGACGGTCGCCATCAAGATCCTGCCTGCGGCTCTTGCGTCGGACCCGCAGTTCCGTGAGCGGTTCGAACGTGAGGCCCGCACCATTTCGCAGCTGGATTCGCCGAACATCTGTGCGTTGTACGACGTGGGCGTCGAGCAGGGCACCTCGTACCTCGTCATGCAGTACCTCGAGGGCGAGACGCTGGCCGCGCGCCTGACGAAGGGCCCCGTTCCGATCACCGAAGCGCTGACCATCGCGATTCAGATCTCCAGCGCGCTCGACAAAGCGCACCGCGCGGGCATCGTGCATCGCGACCTGAAGCCGGGCAACGTGATGCTCACCCGGTCGGGCGCGAAGCTCCTCGACTTCGGGCTTGCCAAGGCGAGCCCCGTCGCGGGTGGCGGCCTCTCCATGCTGCCGACCACACCGGCCAACCTCACCGCCCAGGGCACGATTCTCGGAACGTTTCAGTACATGGCGCCCGAGCAGGTCGAAGGGCAGGAAGCCGACGCGCGGACCGACATCTTCGCGTTCGGGTCGGTGCTCTACGAGATGGTCACCGGCCGCCCGGCATTCTCGGGCAAGACCCATGCGAGCCTCATCGGCGCGATCCTTCGCGACGAACCGACGACGGTGGGAGAGGCGGCGCCGCTCGTGCCGCCGGCGCTTGGCCGCGTGATCCGGACGTGCCTTGCGAAAAGTCCCGACGATCGTTTTCAGACCGCGCACGACATTACGCTGCAGCTGCAGTGGATTGCCGAAGGCGGCTCGCAGGTGGGGCTTCCGGCGCCGGTGGCCGCCAGGCGACGTGTGCGTGAGCGACTCTCCTGGGGCGTGGCGGCCGTGGCCTCGCTCGCGGCCCTGGCCCTTGGCGTCGTCGCCGTCACCCGCACCGACCCGCCGCGGCGCACGATGCGGTTCGACCTCTTGAACCCGGACGGCATCATCGCCGCCGAGGTCCCGCGGCTGTCGCCAGACGGCCGGTATCTCGCCTTCAACGCCACGGATACGGAGGGGAAGACGCGTATCTGGGTACGGCCTTTCAACGCGCTGTCAGCGCAGCCGCTGCCGGGAACCGACGGCGCGGCGCGGCCGTTCTGGTCCCCCGACAGCCGGTTTCTGGGGTTCATGGCCGACGGCAAGCTCATGAAGATCGAGGTGTCGGGCGGCCCGGCCCAGAAGATCTGCGATGCCCCAACGGGCGCCGATGGGTCCTGGAGCGAGGAGGGTGTCATCCTCTTCGACGGCCGGGCGACCGATCCGATCTACCGCGTCTCTGCGTCCGGCGGCGTGCCGGCGGTCGCCGTCAAGGCGGACCCCT
>CAZCEL010000192.1:0-8402 GCA_964497175.1 uncultured Bifidobacteriaceae bacterium | reverse complement strand
CCGGTCTCCGGACCGGGCGAACTGCGAGCCTCCGGGCCCCGTCACCGAAAGCGTCACGGCCTCCACGCCGGAGAAGTCAGCTCGCAAGCAGGTGACGATTAGGTCGTCGCCGGGAAAGACGGCGCACGGTACCGTCTCGCCGGGCACCAGCGAGAACATGCGCACATGGACGCCGTCACGCTGGAGACGGTTGACAAGTGCGCGGGAGACGATCCCCGAGACCCGCCCGTGACGCACGAGCGTCGCCAATCCGGTTCCGAGGTCCGCCATCTGCTGCAGGCGGGCCGAGCAATCACCGCACGCGAACAGATGCTCCTCGACCAGATCGATCTCGCCGCCCTCGCGCAGATCACCCGTCCAATAATCGAGCAGCGTGGCGTCGGGGATCGGAGCCTTGCATGGGAGCATCATTACCCCCCTTCGCAGGACGTCATGCACGTCCGAAGACGCTCGATCGCGCGGTGTCTGATCACTCGGACGTTGGCCTCCGTAAGCCGAAGCTCCTTGCCGATCTCGCGCCCTGTTTTCTCCGAATAGAAGGTCAGAAGGACGACCATGCGCTCGCGATCGGCGAGTTGGGCGAGGCATGTCTCCAGGTGATCGATATCGAGGGCGGCGTCTCCCTCGGGGGCTTCGACCATGGATGCGGGCGGGAAGGTTAGCGCGTCAGCGGCGTACGCTTCTTCGCGTCGATGAGCTTCTGGTAGAACATCGGGTCGGCATCGCGCGCAGCCTGCCGCGCGCCGTCGAAGTCCTGCCGCCGGCTTTCAAGGTATCGATCGACGTCGTCCCGGTGAGCGAGGTAGTACGTGATGGCGCCGTACACCTGCTCCAGGTTCAGGGCCGGAAATGCCTGCGCGATCGCCTCGGCCGACTGACCCGACAAGAACGCATACACGATCGAATCGAGGGACACCCGGGCCCCTCCAACCGTGTACACGCCGTCACGCTGCTCGACGTAGTCGTCAGTCATGGCGTTCTGCTCCCCCATCATGCGGCCTCCCGCGCCCCCGAATCAAGCGTCGACGCGGCTGGCCTGAACCACTTGTACGCAAAAACGTCAGCGCGGCTGGTGATGAAAACTGCTGATCGCCTCGAGATGCCTTGCAAGAATTTGCAAGACGGTCGGCTGCGGAGGGGTTCAACGACCCCAATCGGCGATCACGAGGGACAGCCGACCCCGATTGTCCGTCCTGGCGGCAGCCGCCGCGCATCACCGCCTGTATCAAGGAACGGTCCAGAGGGCAGGAACGCTGGTAACATTCACCGGGCCGCATAGATATTGCAGGCCGGTAGTGGCGCTACGAGTCGTATGACGCCAGATTCTTTGCCTGATGCTCATCAACCACTTCCAGGTCCACGGCTGGGTTCCGATCCCAGGCGCCTTCAGCGAAGACGAGGCCGCGGCGATGCGCGAGGTGACCTGGCGTGCACTTGACGCCGTCGGCATCCGGCGCGACGACCCGACGACGTGGCGCCAGGAACGGCCCCATCATCTGCAGCACTTGAAGGCGGACCCGGTCTTTCGTGCGGTGGGCAGCGAAAGGACGCTCGCGGCTGTCGACGAGGTGCTTGTCGGGCAGGCGTGGCGGCGTCCGTCCGACTGGGGCGCTTTCTTCATCGTGTTCCCGAGCAGGCGCCCGTGGGGCGTACCGGTCGATGGCTGGCACATCGACGCCGACTACGCGGGGCCGCTCACGCCGCCCCGCGGCGTGAAGGTTCACGCGATGTTCGGAGATGTCGAGCCTCGAGCGGGTGGCATGCACATCATCAGCGGCTCGCACCGGCTGGTCCACCGGTGGTTCCTCGAGCATCCACCAAGGCCGGGGGCGCGGGGCGCCGAGCTCCGGAAGTCGGTGCATCGTCATCCGTACCTGCGGGACCTCTGTACCCCTGGCGACGAAGCAGCACGGATCGAGCGGTTCCACACGCGAGCCGAAGAGGTCGACGGCATCCCGCTTCAAGTGCTGGAGAATACGGCGAGAGCAGGCGATGTCATCCTCATGCATCCGCTGCTGCTCCACGCGCCGCCCGCGACGCACCTCGGAAGCACGCCACGCTTTGTGCTGAACAAGGATATCTATCTCTGACACCATCCTTTCGTAACACGGATTTAATATCGTCGAAACACCCCCCGAACGTTGCTTCGATACGGTGCCCGCATGCTGGGTTGGCCAAAGCGTCTCCACACCATCACTGCTCTCGCGATTCTTGCAGCGTGCCCGCCGCTCGGGGCACAGACCCCGTCTGAGGCCGAGGGCGCGGTCGCGCCGGCTCGCGGCCCTGGCGTGACGGGCGGGGGCGAGGCCGTTCAGGCGGTCGCCTCGCGGAAGCCGCAATCCACCTATGACAAGATCTGGAAGTTCGCCGACTGGTACGAGAACAAGTCGAACCCCGTTGTCCAGCGCGTCCTGTTCAGCGGGCGATACCAGCACGAGTACGCCGCCATCAGCGCCGATGAAGGCGACCTGAGGGAATGGAACGTCCGGCGAATGCGGCTCGGCCCCCGCCTGACGCTGTTCCGGTCCTTCACGCTGCACGGGGAAGTCGAGGTGAACCCGCAGGAGGCCGACCCGTTCTATCTCCGGTTGACGGACTTCTACCTTCAATGGAGCAGGAGCGGACCTCTGGCGGTGACCGTCGGGAAGCAGGGCGTCCCCTTCACCGTGGACGGAGCGACTTCGTCCCGGGATCTCATCACGATTGACCGCAGCAACCTCGCGAACAACATCTGGTTCCCGCAGGAGTACATCCCGGGTGTGAGCGTATCCGGCAGGCCCGCGCCCTGGGTCTATCGCGTGGGCATCTACTCGGCAGGGGAGGCCAACCGCGAGTTCGGCGAGTTCAACGGCGGGCTCTTTGCGCTCGGCGTGATTGGCTACGACTTCGCAAAGACGCTCGATGCGAGGGAGGCGCTGCTCACGGCGAACTACGTGTACCAGCACCCGGACAGGCACAACACGTTTACGAGGCAACTCGACCACATCGTTTCGGTCAACGCCAGGTTCGAAGCCGACGCGTGGGGTATGCGGTCCGATGTGGCGGCGGCGTCAGGGTACTTGGGTCAGAGCGGCCTGTGGGCGTTCACGGTGATGCCGTTTGTCAACGCCACCGGCAAGCTCCAGTTCGTGGGTCGGTACACGTTTCTGACGAGCGACGAGCCCAACGGCGTACGCCTTGGAACCTACGAGAACCGCGTAGTGACGGGGCGGGGTGATCGCTACAACGAGGTCTACGCCGGCGCCAACTACTACTTCTACGGGCACAAGCTCAAGCTGCAGAGCGGCGCTCACTGGGCCGACATGCGCGACCGCGCGCACGACGGCGGCGAGTATGCGGGCGTGTCCTGGACGACAGGCCTGCGCATCGGCTGGTAAGCAGGCTCAGCACTTCCCCACCCACTCGGCGCGATGCTGTGCTCGGACGAGAGGACTACGAAACCGCCAGATCGTCCCGAGACCCAGCACGGCGGACGTCGCCGCTGGAAGCGGCAGGCCGGGAGTCAGGCCGGCTGCCCAGATCGCGGACATGAAAACGCCTGCCGCCAGGAAGAGCAGGCCCGAGACGCGCGGCCGTCTCGGGTAGCACAGCCCGCCTGCTCCCATGATGATCAGCCAGCAGGTCAGGATCCACATCGAAGTCTCGTCCTGATGGTCCGCTCCTGACGGCGTCTCAGAGATCGACCTTGCCCGTGCTGTCGCCCAGCGTATCGAGCCGGACGTCCAGCTTGTCCAGCAGCGTGAGCTCGAGATTGGTCAGCGGCGTGTCTTCCTTGTAGCGAACGTGACGGCCGCCAGTGAGGGTGCCGCCACCTCCACCCGCAATGAGAATCGGGAGATTGGTGTGCAGATGCTGGTTGCCGTCGCTGATGCAGCAGCCGTACAGGATGGCCATGTGATCGAGGAGCGTGCCGTCGCCGTCAGGCGTCGCCTGGAGCTTCGCCAGGAAGTGTGACAGGAGCTGGACGTGGAACGTGTTCACCTTCGCCAACAGCGCCATCTTCTCGGGATTGTTGCCGTGGTGTGACAGGCCGTGATGCGGATCCGAGATCCCCAGCTCCGGATACGTACGTGGGCTGACCTCCCGCGACATCATGAGGGTCGACACACGCGTGGTGTCGGTCTGGAACGCCAGCACCTGCAGATCGAACATCAGCTTCGCATGTTCCTCGTAGGTCGGCGGGATGCCCATCGGCTTGGCGAGCAACGGCAGCTCACGCGCGTTCTGGGCCTCGGTCTTCCCGATGCGCAGCTCGATCTCGCGGACGGCGTCGAGATACTGATCGACCTTGCGGCGATCGCCGGCGCCCACACGACCCTGTAGGCGCTTCACCTCGGCCGTCAGCGAGTCGAGAATGCTCCGGTTCCGTGCGATGCGCGCGCGGCGCGCCTCGGGCGTCGTGCTGTCCACGTCCCCGAACAGCCGCTCGAAGACCAGTCGTGGATCGTTCTCCATCGGCAGCGGGGTCGTCGGCGTCCGCCACGACAGGGTGTTGGCGTAGGCGCAGCTCCACCCCGACTCGCAGGCGCCGAGCAGGTCGTTCGAGTCGAGGCAGAGCTCCAGCGAGGGGAGCGGCGTCTCGCGGCCGAGCACCCCGGCGGCGAACTGATCCATCGAGACGCCCGCCCGGATGTCGGGGCCTTCGGTCTTCTTCGGATGGGTCCCGCTCAGGAAGGCGGCGGCCGCGCGCACGTGATCGCCGGTGCCTTCGCCACCGAGCGGCATGGCAGGCGCGCTCGCCAGGCCGGACACGACGGTCAGGCGATCGCGAAGCGGCGTCAACGGCGAGAGAATCGGCGTCAGCTCGAGCGCCCCTTCCTTCGCCGGCGTCCAGTGCCGCATGTCGATGCCGTTCGGCACGTACACGACCGACAGCCTGGGCGTGGACCGCGCGGCCGCAAACGTGGGCACCATGCTGTCGAGAAGTGGCAACGCCAGCGAGGTCCCCATCCCGCGAAGGACCGTCCGGCGCGACAGGGCCTTCTTCATCACGATCACGGCTCTCACCTCATCACTGATGACCGGCAGCTCCCTGCGGCGCCGGCGCGTCGGCAACGGCCGCACGAAACGGCAGACTGTTCACGATTCCCAGGATCACGGCCGACCAGCGGTACCCGCCAGCCGCCGCGTCGCGCACGATCCGGCGGACCGCGGGACGATCGTAGTACTCGACGCCTCGTCCAAGGGCGTACGTCAGGAGCTTCTCGGTGAAAGTGTCGGCAAACTGCGCTGGACGCGCGACGAGCGCCTGCCGGAGCGAGGCCGGTCCGCTGAACCTCCGCCCATCGGGCATGGCCCCTGTTGCGTCGACCGGCGCGTCGCCGTCCGTCGTGCGATAGCGGCCGAGCGCGTCGAAGTTCTCGAGCGCAAAGCCCAGCGGATCCATGTTCCGGTGGCAGGCGGCGCACGTGGGATTGGACCGATGCTGCTCGAGCCGTTCGCGGACCGATCGCGGCTGCGCGCGTGCAGTGTTCTCCTCGAGCTGCGGCACGTTGGGCGGTGGAGGCGGAGGCGGCGTACCCAGAATGTTCTCGAGCAGGAACTTGCCGCGGATCGTCGGGGCGGTGCGGTTCGGATACGACGTGACGGTGAGGATGCTGCCGTGGCCGAGCAGGCCATGGCGCAGCTCATCGCGCCACGTCACGCGCCGGAAATGGCTGCCGTACACGTTGGGCACACCGTAGTGCTTCGCGAGGCGCTCGTTGAGGAACGTGTAGTCGGCGGTGAGCAGTTCGAGAATGCTGCGGTCGTCGCGGATCTGGCTTTCGAGAAACAGCTCCGTCTCACGCTGCAGCGCTTCGCGCAGGTTGTCGTCGAAGTCCGGGAACTCGTACGGATCGGGCGCCAGGAGCCTGAGATTGCGCAGCAGCAGCCACTGGCCCGCGAAGTTGGAGACAAGCGCGGAAGCGCGAGGGTCGGCCAGCAGGCGGCGCACCTGTCGCTCGAGGACCGCGGGCTCGGTGAGCCGCCCCCGCCCGGCAAGCTCCAGTAGGTCTTCATCGGGCGGACTGCTCCACAAGAAAAATGAAAGCCGCGACGCCAGCTGGACGCTGTTCAATCGGAACAACGCGCCGGGCCTCGTCCCGGCCGGCGGCTCGACGCCGCGGAACAGAAACGCAGGGCTCACCAGGATGCGCTCGAGCGCCGCCTGGATGCCGGCATCGAAGTCGTGGTCGCGTGAGGCGTCGCGGAAAAACTCCATGAGCGGCCCGATGTCCTCGCCGGTCACCGGCCGCCGGTACGCCTGTCTGGCCAGGCTGGTCAGGATCCGTGTCGCGCACACGTCCGCGTCGGCCCTGCCCGCCGGCCGGCATTGGAAGATGCGGCGCCGGCTGGGCGTGTCACCGCGCCCGCTGACCTCGTACGGCCCTCGGATGTCGATGCTGGCCACGAGCGGATTCCCCACCGTGTTGCCCGCGTACTCGTAGCTCGTGATCATCAGCGTCGGGCGCCGCGCCCCTTCGTGCAGCGTGTCATCTCCGACGAAGCTCACCGCCACGGTCGAGGGACCCGCCTTGGCGCGAAACCTGACGAAAAGGTGCGCGTCCGCACTGTGATCCTGCTCGGCGCGCTGCCCAGAGATCTGAGCCTGCTCGACAATCCTCGCCGCGCGCTCGGCGATCTGTTCCGGCGTCAGGCGCTGGCGAACGGGCGCCAGCTGCGGTGGCGGCTGGCCGAGGTTCTGTGACGTGCTGCGGTTCTGTGACGTGCTGCGGGCCTGTGACGCGCCCGGCACGGGCCGCTGAACCGGTCTCCCGTCGGCATCGAGGTCGGAGCCGCCTACGACGAACTCGTCGATTCTCTCGCCGTTGACCCGCACCTCGAGCCGGTGCTGCTCGGCCAGGCCCCGCACGTTCCCCTGGTACGTGCGGTCGAGGTACACCTTGAGCAGGTACTCGCCATCGACGGGGAAGTAATGGCGGACGGCGAGGCCTCCGCGCGACGCAAACGGCAGATCCTCGCTGCGGCGATCGTCCTGGCGGAAGTACTTGCCGACCGTGTACTCCTGAGAGGCGGGCGCCATCGCGGGATCACCGACAGCGAGACGGCTGATCTTCGCCGCCGCCGACAGGTAGCGCTCGACGAGAAGGGGCGACACCGACAGGACGTCGGCGATGTTGTCGAAGCCGTAACCTGTGTCGTCGGCGGGGAAGAGCGAGCGGCCGGCAATGTCCAGGGCGAGCAGGTCGCGGACCGCGTTGACGTACTCAGTACGGTTCAGCCGATGGATGGTCGGCCGCCCCGGACTGGGCCGCTCGGCAGCCGACCGGTCGAGCGACGCTTCAAGCCAGCCAGCGAGCGAGTCGTAGGTGGCCTGATCCGGACGGGGCGCGCCTGGCGGCGGCATGGCGCCCGTGCGCAGCTTGCGCACAACCCGCTCCCAGCGCTCTCCATGCTCGCCGACCCGGGCAAGGTCCAGCGCATCGAGCGCGAGCCCGGCCGTCTTCAACCGATCGTTGTGACAGGTGACGCAGTACCGGTCGAGCACCGGGCGCGGGTCGACCGCAGATCCCGAGCGAGGTGGCGCCTTCGCGACATCGCTGGCGTCCTGATGTGCCCGGAGACGAGCGGGAACGGCGCCCGCTGCCAGGCACGCGAGGCTCAGCGCGGAGGTCAGCGCCAGCGTCCGGCGAACGGCGACGATGGAAATCGTCTGCGTACGGCCCCTATAATACACGTGCGACGCGGGATCGACGGACCTCAAGAATGCCCAGGATAGCGCCGAGATCCGGCCTGTTTGCGGCGAGCGCGATCGCCGCCGCTCTCTTCCCGGCGACCGCCGCCGGCGCCCCTGATCCTCGCCAGCTCGCCGAAGCGGCCAAGGCGCGCGACCTGCCGACGGTGCGCGCCCTGCTCAGACAGCGCGTCGACGTCAACGCGCCGCTGCCGGACGGCGCCACGGCGCTGCACTGGGCGTCGCACTGGGACGATCCCGACACCGCCGCCCTGCTCATCCGCGCCGGCGCCCGTGTGAATGCTCAGGACGACCACGGCGTGACGCCGCTGCTCCTGGCCTCGTCCAACCGAAGCGTCGCGATGGTCCGGCGGCTGCTCGAGGCCGGCGCCGACGCGCGCCTCGGCCACGACACGGGCGTCACCCCGCTCATGATGGCCTCGAGAACGGGCAGCGTCGAGATCGTGCGAATGCTCATCGACCGCGGCGCCCTCGTCAACGCGCGCGAGACCTCGCACCAGCAGACGGCGCTCATGTGGGCTGTCAGCGAGAACCATACCGACGTCATCCAGGTGCTGCTCGAGAACGGCGCCGATGTCGGCGCCCGCACGCCTGCCCGCCAAACGCGCGTCGCCGTGAGCGGCCAGTTCGCGGGCGGCGAGTGCTGTCTGCCGAACTATGTGGGCGGGTTCACGCCGCTGCTGTTCGCTGCGCAGCAGGGGCACGT
>CAZCEL010000191.1:6000-8435 GCA_964497175.1 uncultured Bifidobacteriaceae bacterium | reverse complement strand
GTGTCGCGGCGTCGGCGGCCAGATCCGCCAGGTCCCCTCGACGCGCCCCGAGTCCATCGAGCCCGGTCGGGAGGCCGCCGATTCGTGCCAGCACATCGAGGCGCGCGGCCAGCAGCTCACCAGCCTCGTCGCTGCTGAGGGTGCCGGAGTCCGCGGGCGAGCGAAGGCCGGTCATGGCCAGAAGGTCTGTGTAGCGATCGCCAACGCTGGCCGCGTTCCAGCGCACGACGTGCGGCAGCATCACGGCAATCGCGTGCGCGTGGGTCGTCCCGTAGCGCGCAGTCAGGGCGTTCGCGCAGGCGTGGGTGGCGCCGAGCATCGAGTGCTCGATGGCAATCCCGGCTTCGTGGGCGCCCACGAGCATCGCACCGCGCGCCTCCACATCGTCGGGGTGGGTGAGCACCCGCTCGTAGTGGCCCTCGAGGAGGCGCCATGCGTCGCGCGCGAAGAGGTCCGACGCGTGATTCCGTCGGCTTGTCACGTAGGCCTCCACGGCGTGCGACAAGGCGTCGTAGCCAGCAGCAGAGGTAACCGCACGTGGCTGCGACACCGTCAGCAAGGGATCCAGGATTGCGATGCGGAACGCTGCCTTCGCGTCCCCGCACGCCATCTTGGCGTGAGTCGTCGCGTCCGTGATGATCGCGTACGACTGGGCCTCGCTGCCCGTGCCTGCCGTGGTCGGGATGCCGATCGAGGGCAGCATCGGACGGGCCGCCTTTCCGAACCCGCGGTAGTCGCCCATGACGCCGCCGCCCGTGATCAGGAAATTGATGGCCTTGGCGCAGTCGAGCGAGGAGCCGCCGCCCAGCGCCACGAGCGAGTCGGCGCCGAACGCCGCGCCGACCCTGCGGCCCTCCTCGACCATCCGCGAGTCGGGGCTCGCGTCGAATGCGTGGAAGAAGCCGACCTCGATGTGGGCCCTGCGGAGCGACTCGGCAGCCGGCTGCACATGGCCGGCGGCCAGGATTCCGGGATCCGCGACGAGCAGCGTGCGTCTGAATCCAAGATCCGATGCGAGATCGCCCAGACGCGACAGGGTGCCCGCGCCGAACACGACCCGAGTCCTCAGGGCGAGCTCGAACGGCAGGAGAAAGGCCCGGGCGACAGCCTGCGACAAGGCGACCATTATCGTCTTTTCCTGCATCTGTTTAGCGAGGAACACTCCTTGACACCGCCTTCGAGCGGTCGCTATAGTCGCGGCCCGGGGTACACTCGGCATGTGTCGACGAACGGGACGTCCCAGTCGTAGTACACCCCAGGAAGCTCCATGCTCAGAACATGCCTTGGATTGCTGACCGCCGCGCTCATCCTCTCTCCGACACTTGCCGGCCAGGGCGCCCAGCGGATCGCAGTCGGCGACTGGCCGGAGCTGCGCGGACCGCGCCGCGACGGCACGTCCCGGGAAACCGGGCTGGTCGACAAGTGGGCGCTCAACGGAGAGAACTTCCTCTGGCGTGCCCCGTACGGCGGGCGTTCGGCGCCGATCGTGATGGGCAACCGTGTCTACGTGCAGAACCCCGCCGGACGCGGCGCCTCGCTGCAGGAGCGGGTCATGGCGCTCGACGCCGACACGGGCAAGGTCGCGTGGGAATACAAGTTCAACGTCTTCCAGAGTGACGTCCCACCGCACCGCGTGGGGTGGGCGTCTCCGTCGGCCGATCCGGAGACGGGCAACATCTACGCTCTCGGCGTCGGGGCGTTCCTCGTGGCGCTGAGCCGGGACGGCAAGCTCCTCTGGCAGCGCTCGATCGGTGAGGAATTCGCCGCCTTCACGACGCATGGCGGCCGCACGATGTCGCCGCTCATCGACGGGGATCTGGTGATCGTCAGCGCGGCCGTCTCGAACTGGGGGACGACCGGCAACCGCATGCACCGGTTCATCGCGCTCGACAAACGCACGGGCGAGATCATGTATGTCGCGACGCCCGGCTCGCGGCCCTACGACACGGCCTACGCGTCGCCGCTCATCGCGACGATTGGCGGGCGGCGGCTGCTCATCGCGGGCACCGGCGACGGCCAGATTCACGCCGTCAAGCCGCAGACCGGCCAGAAGGTCTGGAGCTTCAACGCCTCCAAGCGCGCCATCAACACCGGTGTCGCCGTCAGCGGCACCCGCGTGCTCATCTCACACGGCGATGAGAACCTCGATACCTCGGAGCTCGGCATGATCGCGGCCATCGACGGGTCGCTGACGGGGGACATCAAGACCACGATCTGGGCGAAGAAGGGTCTGCAGTTCGGGTTCTCGGCGCCTCTCATCGACGGGGGCCGCGTGTACCAGATCGACAACGGCTCCCGGCTCCAGGCGCTCGATCTCGAGACCGGCCGGGAGATCTGGGACATGCAGCTCGGCACCGTCCAGAAAGCGCCACCGGTTCTCGCCGACGGGAAGATCTTCGTCGGCACCGAGAGCGGCAAGTTTTTCATTCTCCGGC
>CAZCEL010000191.1:0-5990 GCA_964497175.1 uncultured Bifidobacteriaceae bacterium | reverse complement strand
ACAGATTCTGTCCGGGGCCGCGGTGTCTCGCGGCCGCATCTTCTTCACCACGAGCGATGCGGTGTACGCCTTCGGTTCGAAGGTGGCCAGGACGCCGACCGGCTGGGCGGTCGACGAGCCGGCCGTTCGCGGCGAGGGCGCGCCCGCGCACGTGCAGGTCGTGCCGACCGAGCTGACGCTCTCCCCGGGACAGACGGTCAAGCTGCGCGCGCGGCTCTTCGACGACAAAGGCCGCTTCCTGCGGGAAGACACAGCCGCGTGGGCGCTCGACGGGCTAAAGGGTACGATCGCGGACGGCGCGCTCACGGTCGCCACCGATCAGGTGGATCAAGCCGGACTCATCAAGGCGACCGTCGGCGGGATTACCGGCGAGGCCAGGGCCCGCGTCACCAGGTCGTTGCCGTTCAAGGAAACGTTCGAATCGTACGCGGAGGGCACCGTCCCGCCCGGCTGGATCAACGGGGTGGCCGGCCGGTTCACCATCGCGACCCTGGACGGCCAGAAGGTGCTGCAGAAGCCACCTGACAACACGCTGTTCAAGCGCATCCGGATGTTCTTCGGCTCGACGGCGTGGTCGAACTACACGGTCGAAGCCGACGTGCGGGCCGCGACCCGCCGCCGGCAGATGGGCGACGTGGGCGTCACAGCCCAGCGGTACTCCCTGGTCCTCTACGGAACCACGCAACAGTTGAAGATCGAGCCGTGGGAGCCGGAGACGACGCGGTCGGTGACCATGCCGTTCGCCTGGAAGGCCGATGCCTGGTATCACCTGAAGCTGCGCGTCGAGAACCTGGCGGGAGGCCAGGTGCGAGCCCGGGGCAAAGCATGGCCGACCGGAGAAGCCGAGCCGGCGGCGTGGATGATCGAGAAGACCGATCCGATCGGGAACCGACAGGGTGCGCCAGGCATGTTCATCGACGCCGAGTTCGGTGCTCACGTGGACAACGTGCAGGTGGCGGCGAACCCATAAGGAAGGCAGAAAGGAAGACAGGAAGGCAGGAAGGCAGCATGGCAGGAGGGCACGGACGGCAAACGTAAGGTGGAATCAGAGAAGCGACATGATGATGAGACAGCACCGCGCGCGTTTTTCGGCGACCGGGACCCTGCTCGGGTTCGCCCTCCTGGGCACGTCGATGCTCCAGCCGGTTCGACTGGCGGCCTCGGACCCGGGCTCGACCAGCTGGCCCATGTGGGGCGGGACGCCGGACCGCAACATGGTGTCGCAGATGAAGGGCCTGCCGGTCGACTGGGATATCAAGACCAAGAAGAACGTGAAGTGGGTGGCCGACCTGGGATCGCAGAGCTACGGCAACCCAGTGGTGGCAGGCGGCATGATCTTCGTCGGCACCAACAACGAAGCGCTCCGCGATCCGAAGCAGCCAGGCGACCGCGGTGTGCTGATGGCATTTCGCGAGTCGGACGGCGAGTTCCTGTGGCAGCACACGCACCCGAAGCTCGAATCGGGCCGGGCCAACGACTGGCCCTTCCAGGGAGTGGCCAGCTCGCCGCTGGTCGAGGGCACGCGGCTCTACTACGTCAGCAACCGGGCCGTGATCTGGTGCCTCGACATCAACGGCTTCCGGGACGGCAAGAATGATGGACCCATCACGAACGAGAAGCTGACCGGCCCGAAGGACGCCGATGCCATCTGGTCGTTCGACATGATGGAGGAAGTAGGGGCGTACCCGCACAACCTGGCGAATTCCTCGCCCGTGGCCTTCGGGGATCTGCTCTTCCTCAGCACGTCGAACGGGCAGGACGAGAGCCACGTGCACGTCCCCTCGCCGAAGGCGCCATCGATCATCGCCGTCAACAAGAACACCGGCAAGCTCGTGTGGGAGGACAACTCGGTCGAGGGCCGGATCCTCCACGGCCAGTGGTCCACGCCGGCCGTCGGCCGCATCGGCGGCGTCGATCAGGTCGTGTCGGCGCAGGGAGACGGGTGGGTGCGGGGCTACGAGGCGCTCACCGGCAAGAAGCTGTGGGAGTTCGACACCAACCCGAAGGAATCGGTATGGCCGCGCACGCGAAACGAGCTCATCTCGACGCCGGTGATCTACCAGGAGCGCGTCTACATCGCCAACGGGCAGGACCCGGAGCACGGCGAGGGCGTGGGCCACTTCTACGCCATCGATGGAACCAAGCGCGGCGACATCACCCAGAGCGGGCGGATCTTCCACTTCGACAAGATCCGGCGATCGATCTCCACGGCGGCAATCGTGGACGATCTCATCTACCTTCCGGACTTCAGCGGCTTCTTCCATTGCCTGGACGCCAAGACCGGCCAGGAGTACTGGGTGCACGATCTGACCTCTGCCGTCTGGGGCTCGGCGCTCGTGGCCGACGGCCGGATCTATCTCGGCAACGAGGATGGCGACGTCGTCATCATGCAGACGGGGAAGGAGATAAAGGTGCTCGGGCAGATCAACATGGCGAGCGCGGTGTACGGCACGGCCGTGCCGGCCAACAACACGCTGTACATCATGAACCGCAACCAGCTGTACGCGCTGGCTGTGAAGCCCTAGCGTGGAGTCCGCGCTCATCGGACGGCCTCGATTCGCGGGTGCCAGGAACCGTCGCGGCAGACCGTACCGCGCGATCGGAACGATGTCGTGCCTCGTGGTGCTCGCCGCGGTCGTCGCGGTCCCATCACCGAACGCGCCAGGCACACTGACCGCGCAGAGCCAGATCGTCGATGCGTGGCCGCAATTCCGCGGCACACCCCGCCTGGCAGGCATCGCCCCGAGCCTGCCGCCGGCCGCGCCGAAGCTCCTGTGGTCCTATGAGGCCGGCGACGCGATCGAGTCGTCGGCGGCCATTGTCGACGGCGTCGTGTACGTCGGCTCGTACAACGGCACGCTGGCGGCGATCGACCTCGCGACGGGCAAGCCGCTGTGGAAGTACGCGACGGGCGGGGCCGTCGGCGAGTCGTCTCCCGCCGTTGCGCGCGGGATGGTGTTTGTCGGCGACCTCGACGGGACGCTACACGCGGTGAACGCGCAGGACGGCAAGGCGCGCTGGACCTTCAAGACCAAGCAGGAGATCAAGTCCTCGCCGGTCGTGGTCGAGGGCGTTGTGCTCATCGGCTCGTACGATGGTCACCTCTATGCGCTCGACGCGGCGAGCGGAAAACAGAAATGGGCAGTCGAAACAGACGGTCCGGTGCACGCCACGCCGGCAATTCAGAACGGCATCGCGTACGTGGCCGGCTGCGACGAGTCGTTCAGGGCCATTCGAATTGCCGACGGCAAGGAGCTCTACACGATCAATGAAGGCGCCAACACCGCGGCTTCTCCCGTCGTCGAAGGAAACCGGGCCTACGTCGGGACCTTCAACAACGAGGTCCTCGCGCTGGATCTCCAGGCTCGGAAGGCCGTCTGGGTGTACGAGAATCCCGACCGGCACTTCCCGTTCTACTCGTCGGCGGCGCTGGTCGACGGCAAGGTGATCCTCGGCGGGCGGGACAAGGTCGTCCACGCGATCACGGCGGCGACGGGCAAGGCCGCGTGGACCTTTACCACGCGCGCCCGCGTCGATTCGTCGCCTGTGGTCGCCGGTGGGCGCGTGTTCGTCGGGTCGAGCGACGGCCGGCTGTACGCGCTCGATGTCGCGAGCGGCCACAAGCAGTGGGAATTCGAAACCGGCTCGAGCATCGTGGCCTCGCCAGCCATCGCCGCCAGCCGGATCGTCGTCGGCACGATTGACGGGGTCCTGTACTGCTTCGGATAGCGCCCGTTCGAGGGAGTCGAGTTCGTTCAGCCGAAAAGACACGAGGCTTTCTATGAGTTGGATCGTATTCGTCGCTGGTGCCGTGCTGTCCTGGGGCGTTTACGGTGCGATGCTGTACCAGGGTCAAGTCGCGCTGGGCAATCCGCTGAAGGCGCTTCTGTGCGTGGGCATCGCGTACTTTCTGATCGGCGTGCTCGTGCCCGTGGCCGGCTTGTCGGCCCAGGGAGGCGTCTCCGGGTTCAACAGCACCGGAGTGGTTCTCTCGACCTTGGCCGGCGCGCTCGGAGCGGCCGGAGCCGTCTGCATCATCTGGTCGTTCCGGACGGGCGGCGTTCCTTTCTACGTCATGCCGCTCGTCTTCGGCGGGGCCCCCATTGTCAACGTGCTCTACTCGGTGATCGTCCACCCACCGAAGGTGGCGCCCAACCCGATGATCTACGTCGGATTCGCGCTGGCCTCGATCGGCGCCGGCATGGTGCTGTATTTCAGGCCGACGGCGTGACGCCCATGCATACGGCACAGGCGTTGAAGCGCGGCTCGCGGCTGATAGTTCCTGCCGGGGCCCTCGTCTGGCTCCTGGTCCTCTTGCCAGCCACCTCAGGTGGATGGCCCGTGGATGACCCCGATGCGCCACCGGTCACGGCCAGTGCAGCGGCCGCGCCGGCGCAGAGCGGGGCGCAGGCTGGACAGCCTGGCAGCCCGGTGGGCCCCATTCGCCTGCCGACCGTCACCGTCACGGCGCGCAAGACGACCGAGGATGTGCAGACGCTGCCGGAGAGCGTGACGGCCGTGACGAGGGAGATGATCGAGGAAGCCGCGATCCGCACGGTGGGCGAGGCCGCGCAGTACGCGCCGAACACCTTCTTCAGCGAGTTCGCGGCGCGCAAGCTCAGTTTTCCGCGGTTTCGTGGTATCAGCTCGGCGAGCCCGAACAACCCGGCCGTGACCACGTACGTCGACGGCGTGCCGCAGCTCAACACCAACTCCTCGAGCCAGGAGCTGATCGACGTCGAGCAGATCGAGTTCGTGCGCGGGCCGCAGAGCGCTCTGTTCGGCCGGAACACGCTCGGCGGGCTCGTGAACATCACCAGCACCAGACCGTCGCTGCAGCGCTGGCAGACGACAGCCAGCGCGCCGTTCGGGAACTACGGCGCCACCGACCTGCGCGTGTCCGCATCGGGCCCTGTCGCCGACCGTGTCGCGGTTGGCGTCGGCCTGGGGTACTCGAGGCGTGACGGCTTTACCATCAATAAGAGCACCCGGAACGACGTCGATGCCCGCTCGGCATTCTCGGCCAAGGGCCAGGTGCTCTGGACGCCCGCCGACAACTGGGAGGCTCGCGTGATCCTGAGCGGCGAACGGGCCCGCGACGGCGACTACGCGCTGAACGACCTTGACACGGTCAGGTCCGTCCCGTACGAGGTCTCGCGAGATATCGAAGGCTTCACCTGGCGTACCATCGTCGCGCCGACCGTGCTGCTGAGACGGACCGGGCGGACGATCGATCTCTTCACGACGACCGGCCTCGTGCATTGGAAGACCGAGGACCTGACCGACCTCGACTACGGGCCGTTCCCGCTCATCACCCGCAACAACGACGAAAAGGACCTTCAGTTCACGCAGGAGATCCGCCTGGCATCGGCGCGGGACGCCTCGCTCAACCTGTCGCCGTCAACGACGCTCAAATGGCAGGCGGGCGCGGTCGTGTTCACGCAGAACTACGAGCAGGACGCGGTCAACACCTTCTCACCATACGTCCTGTCGGAGTTCGTGCCGTTTCCGGTCGACAGCCACTCGCCTCAGGCTGCGCTCGATGACCGGGGCATCGGCGTGTACGGCCAGGGCACGCTGACGTTTGCGGCCAACACCGACGTTACCGTCGGCGTACGCGGCGACTACGAGCGCAAGGCAGCGGACGTCCACACGTTCGTCGATCCGCTGATCTTCCCGGCGACCTCGGTGGTCGGCAGCCGGACCTTCGGCGATCTGTCGCCGGCCGTGACCGTGTCGCACCGCGTGGCGGCCGGCAAGCTGGCGTACGGCGTCGCCAGCCGCGGGTTCAAGGCTGGCGGGTTCAATGCCGCGTCACCGGCGGGGCAGGAGGCGTTTGGCGAAGAGCACAGCTGGAACTACGAGGGCGGCTTCAAGAGCAGCTGGCTGTCCGATCGCCTCACCGTCAATGCGGCCGTCTTTCACATCCGGTGGAGCGACCTGCAGGTCGCCGTGCCCAATCCCCGCGTGCCGGCCCAGTTCTACACGGC